>DATHMF010000026.1 GCA_035487355.1 Terriglobales bacterium
GTTATCCCCCACTCGAAGGTAGGTTAGTCACGTGTTACTCACCCGGTCGCCACTTTACTCATGGATTGCTCCACTTTCTCGTTCGACTTGCATGTGTTAGGCACGCCGCCAGCGTTGATTCTGAGCCAGGATCAAACTCTCGTGTTTGAAACCTGATGCCTCCCCGACGGGTGGTCAGGGAAGACGAACCTACCAGACAATACGGAGCTTGCGCCCCGCGGAATTCCGGCAGGTTTTCATACATTGTGAGATCACTCGGACTTAAACCCGAGCGTTTCATCTCACGACTGGCACGTTCAACCTGTTGTCAAAGACCAAATTGCGTTCCGCCTGAGCGGTGCACTTTTAGTCGATTTTCCAAGCCTCTAGATGAAGCCTGTGTCCTCGAAACTTGCTGTCTCTTTTCAGCCACATCGGCGTCAAGAGACGAACCCTTCAAACATACCGCGAGCTGCTGATATATGTCAATCGCGCTCTAAGCGAATATGCTTGCATCCGTGCAAATTGCACGGAAATAAACTTTGTAAAGACCTTAATTTGAGGTCCTGCGAGATGGAAGTCTCGGCTGGAGACTTGCTTTACGCTTAACCCTTCAGAGAACCCTGGCTTCCCTTGGAAGCCGTCTCTGAATTCACGCTCCGGAAGTCCGGCACCAGCCGGCAGAGCGATTTCTGGTGGCTATTACATCAGATGATCGGGGAACCGTTGCAGATTCAAAACTTTGCTGATCAACCCGACTGCTCTTTCCTGCCACTTCCTAATGCCGAGTTCATTTATACCAAGTAAAAAACAATTACGCAAGCCCCTGGAACACTTTTTGTAAAAATATTTGCCTGCACCGCCAAAGTTGCACCTGGACTGACAACATTTGAGCCGCTACTGCACCTTGCCTCCCGGTTTAGCTTCCAGCCGAGCCCGCACGTTCTGATAAAACGCCAGCAGATTATCGGCGGCGCCGTTGGTCAGGCGCTTGTGGATTTTCATGGCAGGGAAAACTTTGGCCCCGTTCACATTCAAGGTCACAATCAGGAAGTCCCCCGTAGGATATTTCTCAATCGTCCACTCGCCCCCGAAGCGGCGGCGGACTACTTCGCCCAGGTATCCGCCCCAGATGCGCGACATTTCATCCACCTGTTGATTGGGGAGGGGCTCGGATGGTTGTGAAGTATTAGCGGCAGGTCCGTTCTGCAGCTCATCGAGCAACTGCTCCAGAAGGCGCTCCACCTGCTCCAGGCTCTGTTCGCTGTAATCGAGTTCGACGCGAAACTCGCGCGCCATGCGGACTGCATCTTCCGCATAGGACTGCATCATCGCGCCGATATCCTGCGTCTGCTCCTGCTCCATGGTCACATTGTAGCAGCGCGTGTTCCTACTCTTCTTCTTCCACCTCTTCACCGCGCGCAGCCTTGGCGGCGATGACAATCTTTTCCTGGATCATTGCAGGCACCACGTCGTAGTGTTTCATCTCCATGACAAACGATCCTCGGCCCTGGGTCATTGAGGTCAGGTCGGCGCCATAGGTCAGCATCTCGGCCATGGGGACTTCGGCCTTCACAATCGTATTGCCGCCTTTGTTGTCCATGCCCTGAATGCGGCCGCGGCGGGAGTTGAGGTCTCCCATGATGCTGCCGGCGAATTCATCGGGGATGGTGATCTCCACCTGCATGATCGGCTCCAGCAGTGTGGGCTTGGCCTGCTCCATGGCCTTCTTGAAGGCAATGCGGCCGGCCATCTTGAAGCTCAATTCGTTTGAATCTACGTCGTGGTAAGAACCGTCGTAGAGGATGACCCTGAAATCCACCACCGGAAATCCCGCCAGGTAGCCGCGCTGCGCCGCTTCCACAATTCCCTTCTCCACCGCGGGGATATAGTTCTTGGGAATGGCGCCGCCGAAAATATCGTTGACGAACTCGAAGTTGCTGCCACGGGGCAGCGGCTCCATCTTGATTTTGCAATCGCCGTACTGGCCGTGGCCGCCGGTTTGTTTCTTGTGGCGTCCCTGCACGTCGGCCTTGCCCCGGATAGTTTCCCGATATGGGACCTTCGGTGCTTTGAGCACTACCTCGGTGTGATAACGCTTCTTGAGTCTTGAAACCACAATCTCAATGTGCTGCTGGCCCGTGCCAGCGATCAGGAACTCTTTGGTCTGCGCATCACGATAGAAGCGCAGCATGAGATCTTCTTCAATCAATTTATGAATGCCGTTGGAAAGCTTGTCCTCATCCGCCCTCGTTTTGGGTTCGATGGCGAAGGTAATCGCCGGCTCCGGCAGAGCGATGCTGGGATAGTGAATCGGGCTGGTCTTCTCTCCTAAGGTATCGCCGGTGAGAGTTTCCTTCAGTTTGGCGACAGCGCCAATGTCTCCGGCATGAAGCTCAGTCACTGCAACCTGCGTTTTACCCTGCATGATGGAAAGGTGCGAGAGCTTTTCCGGAGTATTGCGGGTGTAGTTCTGCACGGTAGCGTCATTTTTGACCACACCCGAAAAGACCTTGAAATAAGTAATCCTCCCGGCAAAGGGATCGTTTGCCGTCTTGAAAACAAAAAGCGAGCAAGGCTCGGTATCCACCGCATGCCGCACTGCGGGATTTCCGTTGTTCGTCGTGGGCGCCGATTTTACCTCGCGGTGTTCGGCGGCAGTGGGAGCATACACGGCAAGAAAATCAAGCAGGCGGTCGGTGCCAATGTTTCCGAGTCCGGAGGCGAACAGCAGCGGAAAGAGACGGTCATCGCGGCAGGCCTCGTGAATGGCTGCAATCAGATGGTCTTCGGCGATCGTGCCTTTCTCGAAAAATTCTTCCATCAGCTCATCTTTGCCCTCGGCCACAATCTCTACGAGTGCCTCGTGGGCGGCTTTGGCGGCCTCAGCCATATCGGCTGGAACAGGAATTTCTTTTCCCTTGCCGCTTCCGCCCATCTCGTAGCTGTAGGCTTTCATGGTGACCAGGTCAACCACTCCGCTCAGGTTCTTCTCGCTCCCGATGGGAAGCTGAACCGGGACCACTTGCCGTCCAAAGGCTTTTTGTAAACTTTGGATGGCAGAGTCTTTGTCCGCGCGCTCGCGGTCCATGCGCGTGGCCACCAGGATGCGTGGCACGTCCATCTCCTGGGCGAAACTCCATACCCGTTCGGTCACGATGCCAACCGGCGATGCGCCATCCACCACCACCAGCGCCGCCTCGGTGGGCACCATGGCTGCGCGCGCCTCGTGCACAAACAGGTTGAAGCCGGGCGTATCCAGGAAATTAATTTTGGTCTGGCCCCACTCGGCGTAGGCCACGCCGGTGGAAAGGGTCATGGCGCGGGCGACCTCTTCTTCGTCGTGGTCCGTGGTGGTGTCTCCCTGGTCCACGCGGCCCAACTTGGGTGTGGCCCCGGCGGTATAAAGCATGGCTGAGACTAAGGAAGTCTTGCCAGCATGAGCGTGGCCGATAACTGCAATGTTGCGGATGTTTGCCCCTTCGTAGATCTTCACGTGAACAGCTCCTTAAAGACCTTAGATGTCCAACCCTGACGTTGGATAGTAAGCCAAAACCCTGCACAAATTTAGGGCAACGAATGCTAACACAGCGGAAATCAGGGCTCAACAGGCAGGGCGTAGGCCCCCAGCGAATAAAAGTCATTTTCTTGTCAAAAACTTGCAGCACCGGGGCAAAACCACTTTGTTCTTATGTACAATGACTGGATTCGCCTATGCGTCGCGTACTAGGCATCTTCGTTGCGTTGCTGCTGTGCGTGGGTCTGCTCACGCCCATAGCCAGCGCATTGCTCATTACGGCGCCGCCTGCATGCTGCATGCAGAATAAGGCGGCTGGTGACGGTGGAATGGCTCATTGCTCACGCCACCAGAGTGCGCCTTCGTCTTCGGGATCTAATTTTCTGGCGCAAACTTCTTGCCACGGATGTTGCTCGTGTCTTGGGCCCACCGTTGCCACTCATAGCAAGGCCCGTCCCAATAACTCGGTTGTGGCGCCCGTGCCTGCCGAGTCGCATCCTTTGCTGCGCGAGTTTTATCGTGCAGAAGATTCCAGCAGCAAATTCCACCAGAACGCCGGTCGCGCCCCGCCTCTCCTCTGAATTGTTGTTGTAGAGCATTCCCAATTTAAATTCATGAGGAGGAGTTATGGCAGGAAGGCGTATTGTCCTTTCTTGGCTTTTGGTTTTCGGAGTTCTTGCTTTTAGCGCATCGGCTCACGCCACTATTTTCGGAGATGTGCGCGGAATCGTGCACGATCCCCAGCATCGCCCTATTAAGGCTGCGACTGTAACCATCAAGGCAGCTTCTACCGACTGGCAGCAAACGCTCCAGACCGATAATGAAGGTTCATTTCTTTTTCAGGCGGTCCCGCTCGGCGAATACACAATTAAAGTTACCGGCGCGGGCTTTGCTCCGCAGGAGCAGCGCGCAATTGTGAATTCGGGCACGATGACCGACCTTCACTTTCAACTCAGTGTGGCCTCCACCAGTGAAACGGTGGAAGTCACTGATATAGCGGGCGTGGTGAATCCGCAATCTTCCAGCAGTGAAACGCTTATCAGCCGCAACGAGATCGCAAATAATCCCGGTGCAGACCGCACCAACAGCCTGCAGATGATCACCAATTTTGTTCCTGGCGCTTATATGGTGCATGATCTGCTTCACATCCGCGGCGGACACCAGGTGAGCTGGCTGATTGACGGCGTGCCTGTTCCCAACACGAATATCGCGAGCAATGTCGGTCCGCAATTCGACCCCAAAGACATTGATACGCTCGAAGTCGGACGCGGCGGCTACTCCGCCGAATCGGGCGACCGCACCTATGGCATCTTTAACGTGGTCCCGCGTTCCGGATTTGAGCGCAACAATGCCGGCGAGTTGCTCTTGAATTACGGCAGCTTTAACTCGACCAACGATCAGATCAGCTTCGGCAGCCACACCCAGCGCTTTGCTTACTACGCGAGCTTGAACGGAACCCGCTCCGAACTGGGACTCGATACCCCCATCGCCCACGTCATCCACGACAAAGAGGCTGGCGGAGGCGGCTTTCTTTCTCTCATCTTTAATCCTGTTCCCTCTGACCAGTTGCGGCTGGTCATCTCGGGACGCGCTGACCACTACCAGATTCCCAACGACTTCGACATGGAAAACACACTGGGCATCCGCGACGTGCAAAACGAGCACGATGCCTTCGGGAGCGCCTCCTGGCTGCACACTTTCCCCAACGGCATTCTGCTTACTTTCTCGCCCTTCTTCCACGCCAACCGCGCGGCTTACACCGGCGGAGTAAACGATCAACCCGTGACTCCCAATCAAAGCACTAAGTCGATTTACGCCGGTGGCCAGGTGACCGTTGAAGTCGTGAGGGGCAACAACAACTTGCGCGCCGGATTTGTCGGCTTTGCACAGCGCGACAAAGAGTTTTTTGGCGTTGTAGCCAATGATGGCAGCGGCACTTTTCTGAGTGAACTCGCCCAACCTATCGCTGATACCGAGGCCGCGTTTGTGGAAGATCAATGGAAGGCGACCTCGTGGCTGACGCTGAATGGCGGCGTCCGCCTGTCACGTTTTTCCGGCGGAGTGAGTGAACACTCCACCGACCCGCGCATTGGAGCCGCCATCCAGGTTCCACGCATCCATTGGGTGCTGCACGGTTTCTACGGACGCTATTACCAGGCCCCTCCGCTGAATACCTTTTCGGGAACGCAATTGTGCCCAGTAAACTTGCCTATAAACTTTCAATGCCTTTCGCTGTTGGACCTTGCTAACAACATCGGGTTCGGATTTCTGCCTCTGCGTGGCGAACGGGACGAACAATATGAGGCCGGACTGAGTATTCCGGTGCAAAGATGGGCGCTCGACTTTACCGCCTTCCGCACCCACGCCAAAAACTTCCTGGACCATGACGTGATTGGCAACTCCGGCATCTTTTTCCCGCTTACGCTCGACCGGGCACGTATTCGAGGCTGGGAGAGCACAGTGCGCTCGCCCCGCTTGTTTGAACGTGCGCAGTTGCACCTGGCCTATTCCCATCAATTTGCCGAGGGGAAGGGCGCGAGAACCGGCGGTCTCACCGATTTCTCGCCTCCCCAGGACCTGTTCTTTCTGGATCACGACCAGCGTGACACCCTGAGCGTTGGATACGACGTTAGATTGCCCTGGCGCAGCTTTTCTTCAGGTAATTTCAATTACGGCAAGGGATTCCTGAATGGAATCGGCCCCAGGCATCTCCACCCGCATGCCACCTTTGACTTTGCTGCAGGCAAATCATTCGGCGAAAGTTGGACGGCGCAGTTCAGCGCGCTTAACGTCAGCAACAATCGTTACCTGCTGGATACCAGCAACACCTTTGGCGGAACGCACTTCTACGAACCGCGCCAGTACTCAGTTGAATTGCGTTACAGGTTTCACTATTGATGGCGACCCGCCGACGCCCCGTGCTTGTTTTTGAAGTAAAGAGTTCTGCACTTGATGGAATGCGACGTTTTTTGTCCATAACGATGATGGTGGCAATCGCTTTGTCAGTGATTGCGCCTATAGCTGCCGATTCTCTCACCACCCAGACACCGGCGTGCTGTCGTGCAAATGGCAAGCACCATTGCGGGGCCATGCACGCCATGATAATGCCAGTGCCGGAATCGGACGCATCTGTTCCCGCAGTCGGCAGTGCTCCTGAGAAGTGTCCCATGCGGTCCTTTGCTAAGGCGCACACTGGGTTTTTCGCGTTTCTGAGTGCACCGCGAACGTCTTTTCTCGTCAGTACACAACAGTTTGTTTGCAAAAACTATCTTGTCTTCGTCACTTTCGGTTTTTCATCCCATACAGATCGCGGCCCTCCAACCGCCTAGCCTACATCACCGGAATGCGCAAAGGTCCGATGTTGATCGGGCCGTATTGCGACTTTTTACTACGCGGGCATCTCCTGCCCAAAACCAAGCGTAGCTGGTCCCATGCATGGTGGTCCGCAGGGCACCTCCATTCGTCCGCCAGTTAACGCCCTGTCGGGATGGGCGACAGGGTTTCACTTGAGGAAAAAATTGGAATGAAACTTGCGCGAAAAAATCTTAAGGCGCCGGGAAAAGGTAAAAACTGAGCGCCTTTCGACTTAAGAGCAAAGCCGAATAAACGAAGCAAAGCCCGCCACGATTGGCGGGCTTTGCTTCCCTACACAGATGCTGCTCTTCCCAGGCTTGGCAACTTTCTCCAGGAGAGCAGCCCGAAACTAACACTGCTGAATTCCTCAGCTAATACTGCGCTGCTACTCCTATATTGTACTTCGAGTTCCCAACAACGGAATCATATTTTATGTGAAAATGTTTTAATGAGTCTCATTATGGGAATTTGTAGGCTTTGCGACCACAATGGAACTGACGAGAGCGTGCACTTAAATTTCGCAAGAGTTCCTACTTGGGGGTAATTACGATCTAAGGTCCGCAAGCGCAGGAGATTGCACATGCGGCTGTCGCCGCTGAATCTACGTTCACAAAAACTTTTTGAATGTAAAAAGATCTTCAGGAACCTGAAGACACGCGTCTTTACTTCTTTGCTAGGGTAAAGTTCGCAATACCTCAAAACAGTCATCGTGGGGAGGCTGCTCGCCAAGCTCATAGACTTTCGCGAAGGCAATTTTGCCCTGCTTATCTACGATGACCACGGCCCGTTCACTGATGCCGGGCAGGGGAGGCCCTTCGCGGAAAACGCCGTAGGCTTTGGCCACGCCTCCATGCGGATAGAAGTCGCTCACCAGGGGATAACGCAAGATCCCGATGGATTTTTCCTGCCAGGCGATGTGGCTGAAAATGGAATCAATGCTAATGCCCACGACCTGGGCATCGAAACCGGCGAACTTATCGAGATCGTCGTTGAGCGCCGGCATCTGGGTGGTTCAAGTCGGACTCCAATCCAGCGCATAGAAGGCCAGCACGAGGTTTTTCTTGCCGCGATAGCCGCTCAATTTGAAGGGATGGCGCTCGCTTCCCGTCACTGCCGCTAGCTCGAAATCGGGGGCAACATCTCCAACCTGTAAGGGCAAAGGATTCTCCAGAAAAATTCTGATGATGAGGCGAACCAAAGATTATATATGCTCGCGCCGAACTTGCGGAAATTCTGAAGACAGACTTTGTAATCAAAATGTAATTCCCTGCTTCTGACGACGCGGAACAGGGTGAGCCAAGTGCGAGCGCCGAGTCAGCGCGAACAGTTGGCGAGGGAGCAGTAGCCTGGTTTTGGCTGCGGAGCCCTTAGAATAAAGCCCATTTTGTAATTAAAATGTAATTTATTCCATATCCGGATCAAACCACCTCCATGCTTCCTACTCTTCATCTTGGCGATTTTGAACTTACCGTTCTCTCCGATGGCACTTACTATCTTGATGGCGGGACCATCTTCGGGATCATTCCCAAGCCGCTATGGGAAAAGAAGATGCCTGCCGACGAGCGCAATCGCGTTTCCATAGGGTTGAACTCTCTCCTGATTCGGACAGGCAAACAGAACATCCTGGTGGAAACCGGCATCGGCAATAAGCTGGGAGAGAAACAGTTACGCATTTATCACTCCCAAGCCAAACTGCTGGAAAGCCTGCAGGCAGCCGGCATTCAACCCGCGCAGATTGATATCGTCATCAACTCGCACCTGCACTTCGACCATTGCGGCTGGAACACTGTAATCGAGGGTGGAGTCGTTGTCCCAACCTTTCCTAACGCACGCTACTACGCCCCAGAAGGCGAATTGCAGGTCGCGCACCAGCAGCGCGAGCGCGATCGGGTGAGCTATCTCAGCGATAACTATGACCCTCTCATTCGCAGCGGCCAGATGCAACTGTTGCAAAAAGACGGTGAAATCGTGCCTGGGATTTCAGTCTGCAACTATCCCGGCCATACCCGCGCCATGATGGCAGTCTTGATTGAGAGCCGCGGCCAGAAAGCTTGTTATGTCTCTGACCTTATTCCCACGACAGCGCATCTCGATCTGGTCTGGGGCATGGCCTACGATCTCTTCCCACTGGAGACCATTGAGAACAAGAGGCGCTACTACAAACAAGCCATTCCCGAAAAATGGCTGACGATCTTTACGCATGACCCGAAGATTCCGTGGGGATATTTGCACTTGAATGAGCAGCAAAAGATCGCCGTTACAGTTGCCAGTAGCTAGTATCGGCTCTTGCGCGAAGACAAGAATCTTACACCTTCCTTCGTGTCCTTTGTGGTTAAGCTTTTGCAGTTGCTTCTAGCAACTGGCTACTGCCAAAGAACTGCTCCACGCTCTCCAAAATCTCGCTCCCCCGCTTGGCCCCATGCACGGCTTTGCGCAGAGTGCTGCCACCCGGAATGCCATGGGTAAACCATGAAGCGAACTGTTTCATCTTTCCTTCCGCCCCGGGGACATCTTCTTCCAGCAGCATACGGAAATAAGTATGGATCATGGCATAGCGGTCGGCATTGGTAGGCTCGTCGTAGCGGCCGCTCTGCTTGTACTGCTCAATCTGGCGGAAGATCCATGGATTCGACGGCGCCATGCGTCCAATCATGACCGCGTCGCATCGTGTCTGCGCCATCATGGCAGCGGCGTCTTGCGGTGAGCGGATATCACCATTTCCTATAACAGGAATCTTGACTGCGTCTTTGATGGCGGCAATCCACTCCCAGCGCGCATTGCCGCTGTATCCCTGCTCGCGCGTGCGGGCGTGCAGGGCGACGGCTTGCAGGCCGCAATTTTCCGCAAGCTTGGCCAGCTCCACGCAGACCAGTTGTTTTTCGTCCCAGCCGGCCCGGAACTTTACCGTAAACGGAATCTTGACCGCGGCCCGCACCTTTTCAAAGATCACGCGGATATGCGGCAGATCGCGCAGCAGCCCCGAGCCGCCGTTGCATTTAACCACGCGCTTGGCGGGACAACCCAGGTTCAAATCCACCAGGTCGAAGCCCAGCTCTTCCACAATTTTGGCGGCGCCGGCCAGCACCTCGGCATCACTGCCGAACAGTTGCGCCGAGATAGGATGTTCGTCATCGTAAAAGTGCAGATAGCGCTTGCGCTTGGATTCGCGGCAGCGGAACAAGCCATCAGCCGAGGTGAACTCGGTCATGATGAGCCCGCATCCACCGAGGTTTTTGATGAAGCGGCGGAAGACAGTGTCCGTCACCCCGGCCATAGGGGCCAGGATGGTGGCGGGCGAAATCCTGACATCGCCGATCAAGACAGAATCCGGCATGCGCACCTGCTCTGGCGCTTCTTCGCGCGGCCCTGCCGGAATGTCCCAGTACTTCCTCACAGATGCTATTTTACCTTTGCGCTTGCTATAGTTTTACAAGAAAGGTGTTTTTGAATAGTAAAGGCGGTCATGCAAGCAGAGGCAACAAACCAGCCGAACTTCACTCCATATAAAAATGAAGCTGTCAATCATATCTATAACTTGTTGTTCTGTGATAACCCCGAAGCGTTTTCAGCAACGTTGTTAGCTGAGAACGCGAACGATACAGAACTTCGTGCAATCGCGGAAGACGAATCTCAAGAAAGCCGTCTCCGCATGCGCGCGTACAACCGGCTTCGGGAAAAGAAAGAACTCGTTCCTGCCAAAAAACTGCTCGGCGTAATTATCGAGGTCGGTCTCGAAAACGGTCTTGATGTGTTGGCTGCGTTTCCGGACGGACGCGCTCGCTATATCAACTATTCGGAAAAGATGTCTATCTTTGAAGCATCTCCCCCTGAGGTACAAACCAAGATACGTAAACTGCTTGACGCATCCCAGCCGGTGGTGGAGAGAATTGGCCCCTGGGAGAAAGCGCGGCTCGCTCCTCCGCCCATGGGTACAATCCGAATGACTTTTCTTGTTTCGGATGGATTTTACTTCGGGCAAGGGCCACTTAACGTGATGCAACGCGACGCTATGGCAGGCCCGGTCATTACTGCCGGTGTCGAACTTCTTCAAGCCGTAGCGAATGCAACACGTGGGACGCCGAGTAAATAGTTCGACTGAAAAAAAGGTTTGGCTCAGTCGTGCCGAAAAGCCCCTGCGTTTTGATTTAATTCTTCTTATAGACATCTGAAGGGGGAACAATCCCGAAGGGGTGACGTGTTATAGCCCAGCGCTTCCAGCGCTGGGTATCGTAGAAAAACGGTCTTAGTCCCGCAAGGGACGACGCCATACCTTCGAGCTATTACACACATTCGAAAGCCTGTGATCACATTTATAATTAGATTCAACATTCTAAACACGATTTAGACTTATCCGGCTCCCCATGCTCAAAGTTCCAGAAGATATCTTTCAGCAAATCCGCCGCCACGGCGAAGAAACTTATCCCAATGAATGCTGCGGCGTGCTCCTGGGCCAGGTGGATTTGGACCAGAACGCCCGCAGCGTCAGCCTCGCCATCCGTTGCGGCAACACCCGGACCGATTCTGCCCATAACCGCTACCATATTGATCCTAAAGAGCTGATTGCCGCGCAAAAGACCGCGCGCCAGCGTGGAGAAGATATTGTGGGCTTCTATCACTCGCATCCCGATCATCCCGCGCAATGGTCGCCAACCGACTTTGCCGAAGCCCACTGGATCGGCTGCTCCTACGTGATCACCGCGGTCGCCAGGGGCAAGGCGGAAATTACCAATTCTTTTCTGCTCGACGGCAGTACCGAAGAAGATAAAAAGTTTGTGGATGAGAAGGTTGAGGTTCTATAGTCGAACTAGGGCGAAGGCTGCCAAAGCAAGCTTCTCTGCCTCATTAATCTGGGTGGCTGGATTCCAAATTCGCCACGCTGCCCTCTCCGTCTTCGTGCTATGCTCCCCTGATTAAACCCTGAACGAAATGGCCGCACCCATTTATCAACCTTCGGAGTTGGCTGGCATCTAAGCTTCTGAACCAAACTGGAGTATCTGGATTTATGCTGGCTGGGAATTCTTGTATCCGGCCGGTTGCAGGAAGCGTTGCGGGCCCCTCAGAGAAACGTCCAACGAAAGGGATACAGCGATGAACGCGCGAGTTCGTGCAGTCCTGTTTGCGGTAATTGTGCTCACGGTTGCGGTTGACCCGCTCAGTGCGCAGAAGAAGAGTGTTTCTGCCGGGAAGAAAAGCGCCTCTTCCGCCCTTCAATCCTCTCCTGTTCTTCAGGCCATGAAGGATGAGTTGACGCATTCGCTCGATGCGTTGAAGGGACAATCCACGCCGCCCTACTTTCTTAGTTATGAAATCGGCGAGAGCAATAACATCAGCATAGTTGGGTCATTCGGCACAATTACCCGCAGCAACGAAAGCCGGCGCCGCCTCATGAATATTGATCTGCGCGTCGGCGATTTCAAGGTGGATAACACCCGCGCCCTTCGCGGCAGTGGCCAGTCCTTCGATTTCGCTGACCGCTTCAGTTTTATCGAGATTCCCATCGAAGATGATCCGGCCGCGATCCGGACCACGCTCTGGTACCACACCGACCAGAAGTACAAGCGCGCGGTGGAGCAGCTTACCAAAGTAAAGACCAACATGCAGGTCCAGGTCGAGCAGGAGGATAAGTCCGCCGACTTCTCCCAGGAACCGCCGGAAACCTATACGGAAAAACTCCAGGCCCTTGCGCTTGATCGCCACACCTGGGAGGAAAAAATCCGCAAATACACCGCCCCCTTTGCCCGCTATGGCGACATTTACGAGGCCAATGCCGTCTTGAGCGCCAGCGCGGAGACCCGCTGGTTCGTCAGCAATGAGGGCTCCCAAATTCAGACCTCGCAAACCTACTACCGGCTTTTCATCTCCGCCTTTACCAAGGCCGATGACGGTATGGAGCTTCCGCGCTACGAATCCTTCTTTGCGTTTACTCCCGAAGGCCTGCCCGACGATGCCGCCATCCTGAAGGCGGTGGACAAAATGATCCAGGACCTTCGTGCCTTGCGCACTGCACCCGTGGTCGAGCCTTACACCGGTCCGGCGATTCTCTCCGGGCGGGCAAGCGGCGTTTTCTTCCACGAGGTCTTCGGACATCGCATTGAGGGCCACCGCCAAAAGCGAGTGGAAGAAGGACAGACCTTCAAGAAAATGGTGAATGATAAAGTCCTGCCAGATTCGTTTTCAGTGGTTTTCGATCCCACTCTATACCGGCTGGGAAATCAGGACCTGGTCGGCGCTTATCGTTATGACGATGAAGGCGTAAAGGCTCGTCGCCTCTCCGTGGTGGAGAATGGCGTCTTCAAGAACTTTCTGATGTCGCGCACCCCCATCGATGGCTTTCCCGGCTCCAACGGCCACGGCCGTAACCAGGCGGGCTTTGCCCCGGTAGCGCGCCAGTCGAACCTGATTGTTCAGGCGTCGTCGCCGGTCACGCGGGCCGAGTTGAAAAAGATGCTTTTGGAGCAGATCCAGAAGGAGAACAAGCCCTTCGGACTATTGTTCGATGACATCCAGGGCGGCTTCACCATTACCACCCGCACCATCCCCAACGCTTTTAACGTGCTGCCCGTCATGGTGTATCGCATCTACCCGGACGGAAAAGAAGAATTAGTGCGGGGTGTAGACCTCATTGGCACCCCGCTCACCACCTTCAGCAAGATCCTGGCCGCGGATGACCAGGTCGGAGTGTTCAATGGCGTCTGCGGGGCCGAATCCGGATGGGTTCCCGTGTCGGCAGTCTCCCCCGGCATTCTGCTATCGCAGATCGAAGTGCAGAAGAAATCTATGTCGCAGGAGCGGCCGCCGCTGCTGCCGGCGCCATTCGCCGTGGAAAAATAAATGTTAGCGTGGCCAGGAATCTGGCCTTTTACTGAGTATTGATATCGTCACTGGGAGCCACCATGAAAACCACCCTCGTCTGCTGTTTATCGTTGTGCCTCCTGCTTGCCGCTCTGCCCGCTGGCGCGCAGGATGACGTAGTCACCAACGCCATGCGCGATGAGCTCGATCGCTCCATGAAAACGCTCCAGCTTGAAAAACTGGAAAAGCCGTACTTCATCGCCTACCGCACCCAGGAGTACACCAGCACCGGGGCCGCTGCCAGCCTGGGCAGCCTGCTTTACAGCAATACTTCACGCAGCCGTTTCCTGGCGGTTGAAATGCGCGTGGGAGACTATGCGCTCGACAACACAAATTTCGTCTCTACTCCCGGCCCCTTTGGCGGATCTCGCATGTCGCCGCTTCCGTTGGAGGACAACTACAAAGAGCTTCGCCGCCAAATCTGGCTGGCCACCGACGCAGCCTACAAACGCGCTCTCGAAGACCTCTCCCGCAAGCGCGCTGCCTTGCAGAACCGGACGCGCACCGAAGAGATCCCGGACTTCACCAAAGCACAGCCGGTAACCCTGCGCGACGAGTCGCCGCCGGCGCAGGTCGAACCCGCTGCAGTGGAAAAAATGGTGCGCGAGCTTTCGGCGCTCTTTCGGCAGATGCCGCAGGTCTACAGCTCGACCGTGAGCCTCAGTGTAAGCAACGTTGTGACCCGGCAGATTGACAGCGAGGGCACATCGTTCGTGCGCGCGACGCCCGAGGTCGCATTCCGGGCGGTTGCCACCACCCAGGCGCCGGATGGGATGCCGCTCGAGGATTTTGTCACCGCCTACGGCCGCTCCATCAGCGATCTGCCCAGCCAGGAGGAGTTGGCAAAGCGGATCCGCGAACTGGGGACCCATCTCGCCCAGCTTCGTTCCGCCCCTCTGCCCGATCGTTACATCGGCCCTGTGCTCTTTGAAGGCCAGGCTGCGGCAGAGCTTTTCGGCCGCGTCTTTGCGCCCAACCTGCTCGCCAGGCGGCGGCCCATTGGTGACAATGCTCGGTTTGAATCCATGGCGGAAAACCCGTTTCTTGATAAGTTGGGTGCTCGCGTGCTTCCCGACACATTCGATGTTGTGGATGCCCCCACGCGCGACACCTACGAGGATGCTCGTCTTTATGGCAGCTACCGCATCGACGATGACGGCGTTGCTGCCCGTGACATCACGCTCGTGCAAAAAGGGATCCTGAAAACGTTGCTTTCAACCCGGGTTCCCGTTCGCGGTGTCCTGGAAAGCAACGGCCACCGCCGCGGCTCGGGACCTGCGCTCAGCAATCTCATTGTGACCACCGGCAAAGGGTTGGGTGACGACGAACTCCGGGCAGAGCTGATGCGCCTGGTGAAGCAGCGTGGCCTCGATTACGGGGTCGTCGTGCGCCGCCTGACGTACTCGCCTCGATCGGCAGCGCAGCTTCCGCTGGCTGCAATGGCTTTCTCTGGCGCAGGTGGTGGCGAGAGCGTCATTCTTGTATTTAAGGTTTTTCCCGATGGGCATGAAGAGCTGGTTCGCAACGTCGAATTCAGCGGCATTACCAATACCGACTTCAAAGATATCGCGGCAGCTTCGAAAACCGCCTCCATCTATACCGCCTCGTCGGGTGGCGAAGTCGTCTCCTTTCGGGTGCCCTCGTTGTTGTTCGACGACGTCACCATCAAGAAGCCTTCGGGCGAAATTCCCAAGCCGCCTGTAGCCGGCTCTCCCTTGGCCGATTCCACAGACGCTAAGAACGGCGGCGGTCACTCACAGCACTAGCCACCGTTCCAACAGTTGTCGTAATCTTCCGAACTCCCTGCCCGGCGCCGCTTGAGTTCGCGGCTGTCCTGTTGTAATTCTTTGTATCCAAGGACTTGCTGGAGGCATCCTTGTTATTATTGAAGCGCGATCATGAAGATTCATATTCCTACCCCACTCCGGCAATATGCCGGCAAGAACTCGACGGTTGACGTTAAGGGCGGCACCGTCGCCGAAGCCTTGGCCAATCTCACAACACAATATGGCGACCTGCGCCGCCATCTTTACACCGATGACGGCAAATTGCGCGCCTTCGTCAATGTGTACGTAAATGACGAGGATATTCGCTATTTGCAGAAAGAGAACACTCCTACCAAGGAAGGCGACTCGATTTCCATCGTCCCCTCCATCGCCGGAGGCTTCTAAAAAATTGATACAGCCTTCGTGGCTGTGCAGGCTGGAACATTTATGGCAACCATCGTAGAAAAACCCGTCGTCGCAAATGCGACCCCCACATTGAATAAAGACGAGATCCTGCGCTACTCGCGGCATCTCATCATGCCCGAGGTCGGCATGGAAGGTCAGCTCAAGCTCAAAGCGGCTAAGGTGCTTTGCATCGGCGCCGGCGGCCTGGGCTCGCCGCTGATCCTGTACCTTGCGGCAGCCGGCGTGGGCACGCTGGGCATCGTGGATTTCGACGTCGTGGATTTCACCAACTTGCAGCGCCAGATTATCCACTCCACGGCAGATGTCGGACGCAAGAAGCTCGACTCCGCCGAGCAGACCATCAACGAAATCAACCCGTTTGTGGAAGTCAAAAAGTTCGAGACGCTGCTCAACAGCGAAAACGCCCTGCAGCTCTTTCGCGATTTCGACGTGATCGTCGATGGCACCGACAACTTCCCCACCCGCTACCTGGTCAACGACGCTTGCGTGCTCAGCGGCAAGCCCAACGTTTACGGATCAATCTTCCGCTTCGAAGGCCAGGCCAGCGTCTTCGCTACCAAAGAAGGTCCGTGCTATCGCTGCCTGTATCCCGAGCCGCCACCGCCGGGGCTGGTACCCTCCTGCGCCGAAGGTGGAGTCCTGGGAATCTTGCCCGGCTTAGTCGGCGTGATTCAGGCTACAGAAGTCGTCAAACTGATTCTGGGCTCGGGTGACTCGCTGATTGGACGCCTCTTGCTCGTAGACGCCCTGGGCATGAAGTTCCGCGAGCTTAAGCTGCGCAAAAATCCCGAGTGCCCGGTGTGCGGCACGCATCCCACGGTGACCAAGCTGATAGACTACCAGCAGTTTTGCGGCATACGCGGCGAGGAGCAAAAGGTGACGACCGAAGCCATTCCCCAAATCCAGCCGGAGGAGCTCAAGCGCCGGCTCGACGCGGGCGAAGACATTTTCATTCTCGACGTGCGTGAACCCCACGAATATCAAATCTGCAACCTGGGCGGATATCTGATTCCCATCAATGATCTGCCCAAGCGGGTCAACGAACTCGATTCCAGCCGCCAGATCGTGGCCCACTGCAAGATGGGTGGCCGCAGCGCTAAAGCGGTTGAGTTCCTCAAGCAAGCAGGATTCAAGAACGTGCTGAATCTGGCGGGCGGCATCAACGCGTGGTCCGATAAGGTGGATCCCAAAGTACCCAAGTACTGAGAGCTGAATTCCGGTTGGCTTTTGCCTTCCTTCGTGCCCTTTGTGTGCACCCTTCGTGTCCTTTGTGGTTAAGGCTTTTTCTGCGCGGTGCCAGGATGGTCCCATTGTGGTATCAAAAGCTTAATTTCTGGGCAAGCGTGGATTATCATCGCTTCTGAAAGTGTATCCAGCATCTAGAATGCGGGGGTATTCCCTCTACGGGTCTTTGAAAATTCGCAAAAGCAGTCTTCGGCACGAGAAATGCCCCCGCGGCTGATGCATATCTAGTAAACACCGCTGACCTGTAGCAAGTACCCACGGCGGCAGGCGACTTTCCCCAGTAAATACGCAGCGATCATGGCTGTTCCAACCGGTTCCAGATACTTGCAGCAAGTGGGGTGGGGGTAACGCCTTTTGGGAGGGAGCTGAAGATAACCAAAGAGTAATCAGTGGGAACTCCTGATACTTATCCAGTGTCTAACGTCTTAGTTGCTGACTGACATGCAGATGCCTCGACTTGCGCTCCGCTATATCCTGCCGCCGTTACAGCTATTGATTTTTCTGGCAGTGGCAATACCGGAGCATCGGGAGAGCGTAGCGAAGAATCCGAAGTCAGATTTCGAGTCCTTCGGATGCATCAAGCTTGACAGACATACCCATAGCCCGCCGGTATACGACCCCTTCGCCTATGAATGCTGGGGCGGCAATCCAGAACGCGTGGAAACTCTGAACTTACCCGTTACCATGCTCGCGATTTTCCTTATGCAGCACTCCGCTGGTTTGGGAGTAAGTCAGGTCAGGCTTTTCTACACAACTATGGTGATTGGCATTCCGTTGTTCTGGTATGGAGTCGGTTTTTTGATTGACCGCCGGCGTAACCGTGCTGCAGCGAAAAAGCCCTCGTGAGGAAACGTTATTGGGCGGCGGCCCGGTGTCCCACTCCATCTGGCCTGGAATCGCGTGCGAAATTTATGAAATCCATCACATGGCGCTCATAGTCCGCACGTGCGTCGCTGATGGCGCTGCCGTGCCCCGCTCCGGGAACTTCCCACAAGATCACATTTGGATTCAGTTCATGAATCATGCGCGAATGCCGAATGGGAATATTGTCATCCTCCAGGCCGGCAATCAGAAGCACCGGCACTGAACTGTTGCGTAGCGCTGCTACGGGAGAGGCTTCTTCCAGATTGACTTTGTATTTCGACCGCGCATAGATCATTCCAAACTCAATGATGGGCCGCCCTACGGTCATGCCGAACCAAGGGCCCAGATGGAAAGGCTGGCCAATGCGGTCATAGCCGATCTCGCGGAAGCTGGCGTAAGGCGCCTCAGCAATCACGCCGCAAAAGCGCGGCTCACGCGCGGCCGCCTGCAATATGATTGCCGCTCCCATGGAAACGCCGGAGCCGAAAACACAGCCTCCCGCCGGTAGCTTATTCTTCAGCCAACTTACCCAGCGATGCACGTCGTCAGCTTCGAGTATTCCGAAAGTTGCCAGCTCGCCGCCGCTGGCGCCGTGGGCCCGCGAGTCCGGCATCAGAACGTTATAGCCGTGGCGCAGGAATAATTCTGCCTGGCCCGACATTCCTCTGCGCGTATCCCCCAGCCCGTGCAGAACAATCACAGCGTTCCGGGTAGCACCGGAGTGCATGAAATACCAGGCGCGCAGTGTGACTCCGTCCTGGGCTTCAACCGAGACCTCTTGCGGCTCTCGGCCTGCCTTTTGATCTGATGACGCTTGCATCAGCCACGCTGGCGGAGCCAGAGCCATCGCACCCGGGTGCGGCTGGCGCAGGGTCATATCTACCAGAAACTTGGCGGCATAGGCGCAGAACGCCAGATAAAGCCCCAGGAATAGTGAAAGCCACAACAGGCGTCTTTTGGAAAAAATTGGCCGGCGCATAAAGTTAATCCTTCATACGTAACTGGAGCCCGGAAAGTTCGGCGATTCACGCCACAGGAATGACGGGCGTGATTGAATGCGCAGCAAAGAAAGCTCTTACCCTCTCCGTAAATTCCTGCGGATGCGTACGAAAAACCAGCGTGTGTTCCACCCCGGGAACAATCCACAATTCAGTCCTGGGGTTCGCTTGATGCAGTATCTGCGAATGCCGCAGCCGGAGATGAGTATCAGAGGCGCCATGAATGAGCATGATGGGAGTGGTAACCCCGGTGATTGCATTCCGAGGGCTCGCGCTCTGCAAGTCGAGCCGGTGCACAATGCGTCCTTCAAGAAAAGCACCTTCGATGGCAGGTCGCAGCAATGTTTTCCCTAACCACGGACCAGCAGAAAATTGTTCGCTCACGCGGTCATACGCGGCCTCGCGGAAATCAGCAAACGAAGACTCCGCCACCACCGCGCAAAAGCGGTGCTCCACCTGCAAAGATTGCAGCAGGATCGCCGCCCCCATGGATTCTCCCAGGGCAAAAACGCACGTTGGATTTTTATTGGCTATGAGCCAATCAACCCACGCATGGACGTCGCCCGATTCGCGCAAACCATAGGTTGTTAGGCCGCTGCTGGCCCCGTTGCCGCGCGAGTCCGGCATAAGCACCGAATACCCGCTCTGCAGAAATATACCCATGTAGGGTTCTATACCGGCGCGGCTGTCGCCCAAACCGTGCAGCAGGAGCACAGCGCGTCCATTGGAAGCCGCGGGTTGAACATACCACGCTTCCAGATGAGTTCCGTCCTGGGACTGGATGGAAACATTTTGTAGCTGGCCTCCGCTGGTCTGTGCACTCTGCTCGGCAAGTTTTGTAAGTCTGGCGAGACGTTGTCCGCGGTGAATTCGTACCGGATGCAATGAGATTTCAGCCAGTGCAATTGTGCCTAACAGGTAGAGCAACACTGAAAACGCACCCACGCGAAATATACATTTTTTAATGGACATTTTTAGTGACAGTAGTTTGACATGTTTTCGGGCTCGGGGAAAATCAATTCATGAAATGGAGTTCCGCTGTTTCGATGACCGCAACTTGCGGAAGAAAGACTACTTCCGCGCCGCCACCACGCGGGGAATTCCCTGCAGGTCGTTGATGGTACGAACCTCGCGCCAAGTTTTCAATAAAGCGCGGACGGGCTCCTCGATAGAAAACCCAATTTCCATGACCAGCCAACCACCGTCGCGCAGGCATTCATATGCTTGCGGAAGCAATCTCTGATAAATCTCCATGCCAGTGGGGCCGCCAAAAACCGCGACTTTGGGTTCGAACTCGCGCACCTCGCGCTGGGTTTTTTCGGGTTCGGCTTCGCTCACATAGGGCGGATTGGAAACTATAAAATCTAATTGCTGCGCTTGAAAGCCCGAGAGCAAGTCCGCCTGATGAAAGCGGATTCGCTCTGCAAAACCCAACCGGGCGGCGTTAGCGCGAGCTACTTCCAGGGCCTCGGCAGAAATATCGGCGGCTTCGATCTGTGCCAGCACGAGTTCGCTGGCCAACGCAATGGCAATGCATCCCGAACCGGTACCCACGTCAATAATTTTTAAATCTTGTTGTCCAGCCGCCAGCTCCAAAACGGTCTCGATGATGTGCTCGGTCTCCGGGCGCGGGATGAGCACTGCCGGCGACACCAGCAGATCGAGCCCCCAGAACTCCTGGTGCCCGGTGATGTACTGTGCAGGCTTGCCTGTGGATCGCTCAGAAATGTAACCCGTAAAGCGGTTGTGCTCATCGGCAGTCAGCTCGCGCTCAGGATGCGCGTACAGATAAGCGCGGTCACAGCTTAGTGTGAACATCATCAGAGTTTCTGAATTCAAGCGCGGCGATCCCACGCTGTTAGCGGTGAGATGTTCGATGGCGGCAGCTAGAGCGGCTTTCAATTGCATGGAGAGCGTGGAGGATTACGAAAATCTAAGATCAATGACCCGATGACTCAATGGCGCAATGACTCAATTCGTCAATCTGCTGCGCTGGCGCCGTTCTCATCACCCTTGAGTTTTTCTGTCTGGTAATGCGTGGTCAGCGCATCAATAAAGGGTTGCAGCTTGCCATCCATCACGTCGGTCAACTGGTGCATGGTCATGCCGATGCGGTGGTCGGTCACGCGGTTCTGCGGAAAGTTGTAGGTACGGATCTTTTCGCTGCGATCGCCGCTGCCCACCATCGCCCGGCGCTCCTTGGCCAGGGCGGCCTGCTGCTTTTCCTGCTCCATCTCATAGAGACGCGCGCGCAACACACGCATGCCCTTTTCGCGGTTCTTGATCTGCGATTTCTCATCCTGGCAGCTAACGACGGTGTTAGTGGGCAGGTGGGTGATACGTACGGCAGAGTACGTTGTGTTGACTGACTGTCCGCCCGGCCCTGAAGAGCAGAAGGTATCAATGCGCAGGTCTTTGGCTTCAATCTTGATGTCAACCTCTTCAGCTTCGGGGAGCACCGCTACCGTAATTGCCGAAGTATGCACCCGCCCCTGTTGCTCCGTCTGCGGGACGCGCTGCACGCGGTGCACGCCGCTCTCATATTTCAACTGCGAGTAGACTCGCTGGCCCTCGATGAGAGCAATCACTTCTTTCAGCCCGCCGACGCCCGACTCGGAGGTGGAAAGCACCTCCACCTTCCAGCGCTTGCCCTCGGCAAAGCGCGTGTACATGCGGAAGACCTCGGCGGCGAACAATGTGGCCTCGTCTCCGCCGGTTCCAGCGCGAATTTCCAGCACGATGTTTTTTTCGTCGTTGGGATCTTTGGGAAGCAGCAGGAACTTCAGCTCTTCTTCCACGCGGACCATGCGCTGCTCCAGGTTGGTCAGCTCCTCCTGCGCGTAGGCGCGCATTTCCTGGTCTTCTTCACCGGCGACTAAAGCCTTGCTCTCGTCAATGCCACGCTTCAGGTCTTTAAACTCGCGGAACTTTTCCACCACGGGCACAAGTTCGCTGTGCGCCTTGGCAGTCTTCTGGTATTTCGCCGAGTCATTGATGATTTCCGGCGAGGCCAGCGCCTGCGTGAGTTCGTCGTAGCGGGCTTCGAGTTGTTCTAAACGCTCAAACATAAAAAACAGTACTCAGTTGTCAGCACTCAGTACTCAGTTGCAAGATCCCAGACTTCATTCTTAGCTTCCAGTGCCAAGAAACTCCCCGGCACGCGGAGTCGAAATCTTTCGACACCCGCGAACTCAGATTACGACTGCTAGGCTATGATTAATTCCCCGCCGCGTGTTTTTTCCAGTTCCATGGCTTCATTCAAGGCGCGGATGGCGCATTCGACCTGGGCATCGGCGGGCGGTTGCGTGGTGATGCGTTGCAGCCACATTCCCGGCCGGGTCAAAAGCAAGAAGAGGGCGGAGCCCACGCCGCGTGAAGCACCAGCAGCAGCGCGCCGCTGAAGTTGCCCGGCAAAGCGGATCATCTCGTACGACACCGCCGCAATCACCGGCAGCAGGGCGATGCGAATTCCAAATCGCGCCCAGAATGTAGTTACCGGGATCAGGGTATAGACCACAATCGAGATCAGCATCACCGTCATCAGGAAGCTGGTGCCGCAGCGCGGATGATAGGTGGAATATTGCTGCACGTTTTCCGCGGTCAGGTCCTTGTGGTCTTCGAAGGCAAATACCGTCTTGTGCTCGGAGCCGTGATATTCGAAGACGCGGTGAATATCTTTAAAGCGCGAAATTCCCCAGATAAAAAGCAGGAAGAGCGCGATGCGAATGGCGCCGTCTACTACGTTGAAGGCGATCTGGCCGGAAAATACGGCAAAGTGCCGTTTGAGTTCGGTGGCCGCCAGCAGGGGAATAAATTTATACATGAAGATAAAAAACGCTACCGAAAAGAGCACGTTCACGGCTGCCACCCAGCCACTGATTTCGATTTTCTGTTCCTTGTCTTTATCTTTGCTCTCTCCGGCTATTCCTTCGAGGGCCACATTGGCAGAAAATTTCAAGGCACGGAAGCCCAGACTCATGGCCTGCCCCAGTGTGGCAATTCCGCGGACCAGCGGCCAGCCCAGCCATTTATGTTTTTCCGAGAGACGCTCGAGCGGTTCGCGATGCACTACAACTTCTCCGGAAGGATTGCGCACAGCAATTCCCCAGGCATGGGGCGTGCGCATCATTACGCCTTCCATCACCGCCTGGCCGCCGACCAGAGTTTCTTCGCCGCTTTCGAGCGCAGGAAGAAGCTGCAGCGTCGCCAGGAACCGTACAATTGTGGCCAAATATTTGAACATATACACAGATTAGATGAGGGCAGGCAGTAATATGACACAGTGATTTCTGGCCGGGGTACTGCCGGGGAGTATTATCGCATTTTTTCAGGCTGAACCGCATCCCAAGAGCACTATGCAGCAGTTCTCTCAAATCGCCGGTTCCATGGCGTGGACCAGCAAGAAGACGGAAAAAATCCGCCTGCTGGCCGAATACTTGAGCGCCAAGCCTGTGGATGAAGCCGCGCTGGCTGCGATTTTCTTTTCCGGGCGCGCTTTTCCTGCCTACGAAGAAACCACGTTACAAGTTGGCGGAACTTTGCTGTGGCGGCTGGCGGCAGAGATCGCCGGCGTTAGCGAAGCCGAGCTGCGTGACGCTTACCGTCGTTATGGCGACTTGGGAGACGCGGTGGAAGAAGTCTTCAGTATGCGCAGGAGCAAGCCAGCCGCTCCCGGAATCTCTCTGACCGAGTTGGCTGAGTCGTTTCGCAACGTTGCCGCAGCTCGCGGCCCGTCGGCCAAATCGGAGGTCCTTCGCCGATTGCTGATCCGCGCCTCTCCCGCCGAAGCCAAATACATTGTCAAGATCATCTTAGGTGATTTGCGCATTGGCTCGAAAGAAAGCCTGGTGGAAGAGGCCATTGCAAAGGCTTTTGGTGTGAATGTAAAAGAAGTCCAGCGCGCCAACATGATGCTGGGCGATATCGGTGAAACCCTGCGGCTCGCGGCCGCACACAAACTGGCCGAGGCCCGCTTGCGGCTCTTTCATCCTATAGGCTTCATGCTGGCCAGCCCGGTGCAATCGGCGGAGGAAGCATTTGAGGCTTTTGGTTCAGAGGCGCAATTCGCTGTAGAAGATAAATACGACGGCATCCGCGCCCAGGCGCACACCGGCAGCAAAGACGGCCGCCGACTGGTGCGCATCTTCTCACGCACCCGTGACGAGGTTACTGAAAGCTTTCCCGAACTGGTACAACCTCTGGCTTCACTGCCAGGCGAATTGGTGCTTGATGGAGAGATCGTTGCCTGGGAGCAATTGCCTGACGGCGCCGGACGCGCCATGCCTTTTTCCGAACTGCAAAAACGGCTGGGAAGAAAGAAAGTCGCGGCTGCCTTGTTGGATAGCGTACCGGTTACTTATCTGGTTTTCGATGTTCTCTCCTGCGACGGCGAGCTCTTGATTGATCATCCTTTGCGACAGCGTTACGAGGTCCTAAACTCCCGGCTCGCACTGCCTCGCAATTACGAGCAAGTGGCGATGATAGATCCGCAAGGCATGCTGGCATTTGGATCCTCGGGCGCCGCCGAAGACCGCAAAACAGAGATCATCCGCGCGCCTTTTACGCAGGCGACATCACCGAAAGAGTTGGAAGATCTGTTTCTCAAGGCGCGTGAGCGCGGCAACGAAGGCCTGATGTTGAAAGACCTGGAATCGTCTTACACCCCTGGCCGCCGCGGGCGGGCCTGGCTTAAATTAAAGCGCGAACTGGCCACACTCGATGTCGTGGTCACCGCCGCCGAGTACGGACATGGCAAGCGCGCAGGTGTGCTCAGCGACTACACCTTCGCCATCCGCGACGAACAGAATAGCAACAAATTGCTGAACATCGGCAAAGCGTACTCTGGCCTCACTGACGTTGAAATCGCAGAGCTGACGCGCTGGTTTCTGGAGCACACAACCGTGGATGAAGGCTTTCGTCGGCAGGTCGAACCCAAGATCGTTCTGGAAGTCGCTTTCAACAACATGATGAAATCTGACCGCCATGAGAGCGGATTCGCCCTGCGCTTTCCGCGCATTCTGCGCATACGCACCGACAAGCTGCCGGAAGACATTGATACGCTGGCGACCGTGCACGAAATCTTTGCGCTGCAACACGGAGCTCGGGACTTTTCGCCGCGGATGAACGCGGATCAACCCTGATTTAAGAGATGGTTCCAAGAGCGGCGCAAATGCCACCAGCCACCGATTATCAGGGCTATGAAGACGCGGTGAAAGAAATCTCTTTCAAAACGTTCCCATCCGCATCCAGGACCTGTAATTTCCAGTTTCCCGCTTCGTGGATTGTCTTGCGCGACCAGGTTCGGCCCGGCGCCTTCAGTGGAATGTCGCTGGCCGTCTTCCCTTCGTGAATCCAACGATGGGTGATTTTCGTCCCCGCTGGAGCTTGGATTTTTGTCCATCCCACAATTACGTCCCCGACCTTGGCAGTGGTCAATTCCTGTTGTGGCTCATAATCTTTAACGTTCTGGCAAAGCACCATCTTGAGCACTTGAACTCCAGATGCGGCCGGCTGTGTGGGTGCAGCTTTCTGCGCCTGGGCCGGTAGAGCCGCCCAAACCAATAACAACATCGCTACAACAAAGAAATGGCTGATCTTCATGATGCCCCCTTAATAATCTGTAATGCGGTTGGGATTATACGTCGGCTTGAGCAGCCTTGAAACTCTTTCAGATTAATGAGTATGCCTGTGTCCGGCCCCGTGGGATTCGCCAACCGGAATCACGCAGCCATGTGCGACCTCACATACCACGTTCTCGAGTTGAATGGTGGTGTGATAGATGTGAAACGAATCGCGCAGGCGGTCATTCACCTCATGCAGAATAAGGTCGCTGGCCGAAACCGGGATATCAGCGATGCGGATGTGGCATGACAGAGCATGACTCTCTGAACCCAGGCTCCAAATGTGCAGGTCATGCACGTCGAGCACGCCCTCGATCCCCCGAATGGCCTGAGTCACGTGCTCCAGCTGCATGCCACGCGGAGTGCCTTCCAGCAGAATGTGCAGTGTCTCGCGCACGATCCCGACGGCTGACCAGAGAATCAGAGCCGCGATGCCGAACGAGAGCGCCGGGTCAATCCAGTATTTGCCGGTCAGCATGATTCCCCATCCACCCACGATCACCGCCGCGGTGGAGAGCGTATCGCCCAGCATGTGCAGAAACGCGCTGCGCAGATTCACATCTTTGCCGCTACGATAGAGCAGAAGCGCAATGATTCCGTTCATGAGCACACCCGCGGCGGCGGTAACGATCATGAGCGCGGAATGCACGGGCACGGGCTTGAACAAGCGCTGGGCACCCTCATAAAAAATGTAAATAGAGAGCGCCACCAGGGAAATGGCATTGACGAAGGCGGCAAGAACGCCGGCGCGCTGGTAGCCAAAGGTCTTGGTTGAAGTCGGCGGCCTGGTCTGCAAATAAACCGCGAATAACGAAAGCAGCAGGGCCAGAAAATCTGAGACGTTGTGCCCAGCTTCGGAGATCAACGCCAGACTGTTGCCGCGCACACCGGCAACCGCGGTGGCGACAATGTAAAGAAAAGTCAGGAGCAGGGAAATGCGTAGAATCCGCACTGCACCCTGGCTGGTTTTCGACTGCGGAGCTGCGGCATGCACATGCACGTTAGCTTTAATTTTACTTGAGATTCTGCTCTCATCGCGCTGATTCGAGGGGGCATTCCAACAGCCAAAGGTGGGAATCACGGTTCACACTTTTGGAACTGTTCGCAGCCTCAACTAAGGCGTGTTCGCTCGTCTGCCTTTGGCTTCGCTCTAAGCCTCCCGATTTCAGTCACTTGGTCAGCATGAAAAAATCAATCAGAAGCAATTGTCTGGCCCTTGATTTGCAACCTTGAATAGAGAGTCTGAACTTTTTTGTCTTTTTGTTTTTCCTGCTTTGCGCGCCCTTCGTCTGAGTGGAATCTCATGTCTTCCGCCTAAGGTGCGGAACGAATAAAGGAATTGCAATTTCTAACTTGGAGAACCCTTGATGAAAAACTATTTCTACACAACAGTTTTAGCTTTGGCGTTGCTAACAGCATATGCCGTTTCGCAAACTGCCTCGTCTGCTTCCGGTAGCAACCCCTCTCCCGGAGCCCAGAATGGGACTGATAAATCCGCCCCACAGTCTGATCAAGCCGCTCCGGTAGACGACCAGACCCTGCAGAGCAAAATTAGTGGTCAACTGGCAACCAATCCCGCCTTTGTTAACGTTACCGTTGCAGTAAAGAATGGAGCAGCAACCCTCGAGGGCAAAGTCACCTCGAAACAGGATCGCAAAGATGCCATAAAGATTGCCGCGTCGGTTCCCGGGGTAAAAGTCGTGAAAGACAAACTGAGTGTCGAACCTTCGGCTAAAACTGGCGACGGCGCAATGAATCCTGCAGGCCCTACCAGCCATTGGATGGCTCCGCAATCAACCGGCAGCAGCCAGAGTTCGGGACAAACCGGGGCAGGGGCAGCCAGTGGGATGCCGCAAGGTGAGACGACGACAGGCAGCACCGACTCGACCGCGCTACAAGGCCAAATTGAGACCGCTCTCAAGAACGAACCGACTCTGGCCAACGACAACATCAGCGTGGCCGTCACCGATAATGCAATTGCACTGTCAGGCACGGCCGCCACCAGGAAAGAACGGCTGACGGCAAGACGGGTCGCGCTCTCCTATGCCGGTAAACGCATAGTGCAAGACCGCATTACAGTTTCCGGTGCCGGAACCACAACCAACTCACCGGAGAGCCCCACGCCGCGCAGCCCTGAGGATAAAAGCAACCCGAATCAGAGTCCTTCGAACCAGAGTCCCCCAGATCAATCCACACCGAAATAAACCCGCTTTACAGACAACAAAAGGGCGGCCTCAGGGGCCGCCCTTTTTCTTTCACTTACTTTAAAGTTCTAGTCAGATTTAGTCAGAAAATTTAGTCCGAAAACAAACTTCCACTGTGCGCCTGCATCGCCCCTTCCAGCCGCAACAGCTTTTCCTTCATGGGCAAGCCGCCTCCATAGCCGCCCAGAGTGCCCGCGGATGTGATTACGCGATGGCAGGGCACAACAATGGCCACCGGATTCTGGTGGTTCGCCTGGCCTACGGCGCGAAAGCTGCGCGGTGAGCCCACTTGGCGGGCGATCTCAGCATAGGAACGGGTTTCGCCGTAAGGGATTTTCAGAAGCGCCTGCCAGCAACGCTTCTGGAATTTCGTCCCACGCAGATCGAGAGGAAAAGAAAACTCTTTTCTGCAGCCTTCAAAATACTCCTTGAGTTCGCGCACATAAGCAACGGTCTTCTCTTCCGATTCAATCCATTGAATCTTGCTCTTTCCATTGTCGCCTGGTTTCTTCCGCAGAAATTCGCCGCCATGCAAATCCAGCAGGATCATGCCCTGCTCGGACACGCCAACATAAAGAATGCCGACTGGGCTATCGAACTTGGAGTAGTAAAGTAGTTCCATAATTTCATTCTCCTCGTTGTAGTTCCGGAATTCAATTGGTTTGGGTGTATACAGCCGAAACTGACCAGATGCGTCATTTGCCCAAACCCCTCCAACTCCGATAAAATCTAAAGGTTTGTGCATTAAGTTTTGTTCTATCTGGAGTCAGCAGTCATGGCAAGAGTATGTGAAGTCTGCGGCAAAGGTCCGCAGTTTGGAAATAACATCAGCCACGCCCACAACGTGACCAAGCGGCGCTGGGAGGTTAACCTACGCCCCGTCAGGGCCCGCCTCAAGAGCAGCACCGCCCCGGCCAAACGCATGCGCGTGTGCACCAGTTGCCTGCGCAGCGGTAAAGTCGTCAAAGGCTAATTCCGCTTTGAAGCAAGACCTCGCTCCGGCGAGGTCTTTAATTTTTTAGGGAGCTCCGCCGTAAACCGCTGGGGTCCTCGCCGTCCGTTCGCGCGACAGCGCTCACGTCCGTTTCACTCTGTGTGTTTTATGCCAGCGCGACCACATCAATTTCGACTAAAACATCTTTGGGGAGCCGGGCGACTTCCACGGTAGCGCGTGCCGGCGGCGCCGATTTCCAGAACTTCCCGTAGACCTCGTTCATGGCAGCGAACTCCGACATGTTCTTGAGATACACCGTTGTCTTGAGGGCTTGATCTAGGCTTGTACCCGCGGCCTGCAGAATGGCTTGCAGATTTTTCATGACCCGCTCGGTCTGCTCGGCAATTCCTCCGCTGACAACATTACCCGTTGCCGGATCAATCGCAACTTGTCCCGAAACGAATACCAGTCCCGCCGCCTTGATGGCTTGAGAATAAGGTCCTATTGCTTGCGGTGCGTCCTTAGTGGCTATAATTTCGCGTGGGTTTGACATATTAGATTTTTACCACAAGATTTTTATCACAACATGATGCGCAAAAAAGTGGAGAGTTGCTTTGTTAAGTTTTGTATTCGAGTCCTGATTGTAAACCTGACTGCATCTAACTTAATTACGCCACTCATTTATTGTGCAAAAATGGAGGAACTCAGCTATGAGGAATCTCATTCGAACAACCCTGCTTGTTGTGCTGCTGCTGGCTGGCGCATCAGCATTTGCTCAGATCTCTATTGGAATCCAAATTGGCCCGCCGCCGCCACCCCGTGTGGTCCGTGTTGAGCCGCCAAGACCAAGCCCGGAGTACGTATGGGTAGACGGTTATTGGTATCCGGTCGGAAGGCATTACAAGTGGCACGACGGTTATTGGACTCGACCACCCTACGACGGCGCACGGTGGGTGTCGCCTCATCATGATGGAGAACGATATTACGAGGGTTACTGGGAGGGGGACCGAGGCCGGTTTGAACATGACCACCACTGGGACCACGAACGGGACCGCCGTGATGGTGACCGCTATCGTGAGCACGATCATGACGATCACGAACACGACCGGGATCACGATCACCACTAGTAGCACAGCGACCTTCTCACCGATTTTTACACCTGGTGTACGCGCTGCACATCGCGTACACCAGGAATCTTGCGCAAATTGGCGATGATGCGCTCCAGGTGCGCGAGGTCAACGATATCAATCACCAGGTCAATCGTGGCCTGCAGGTTTCCCGTGCGCGCGGCAATATTTTGGATATTGGTATTGTCATCGCTGATGACGGCGGCAATTTGTTTCAACATACCGAAGCGGTCATCGCAGAAGATATTGAGGCTGATGGGATACGTAGGAGCAGCCGCAGTCTCACGCCGTGACGGCTTGCCCCATTCGACGGCAATGCGGCGGTCCGGGTCGTACATCAATGTATTCAGGTTCGGACAGCTCTTCGCATGCACCGCCACACCTTTGCCGCGGGTCACGTATCCCACAATTTCCTCGCCGCGTATCGGGTTGCAGCATCGCGCGCGATACACCAGCAGGTCGTCGTACCCCGTGACTTTGATTGCGGCCGAGTCCTCGCTGCTCGTCCGGGTTCCTGTTCCCGCACCCATGCCCAGGACGCGTCGAACTACACCGGTCAGGCCGCCCTTCTCGCTTGCTTCCTTCTCCGCCTCGAGATCAGATTCTCTCGTACTGCCTGCTGGAATTAGTTTGCCGATCACATTGCGCGCAGCGTATTTGCCGTATCCAACTCCGGCCATCAGGTCGTCGGGCTTGGCGCAGCCGTATTCGGAAGCCACGCGCTGGAAGTCTTCGTCTTCAATGCTCTTGAGCGACAGCTTGAACTTTCTGGCTTCGCGCTCAATCAGCTTGCGTCCAATTTCAATGGCGCGCTCGCGCTGGTGCAGGTTGAGCCAGTGCTTGATTCTCTGACGCGCTCGCGTGGAGGTTACAAACCCCAGCCAATCGCGGCTGGGGTGGTGGTTGGGGGCGGTAACAATTTCCACAATGTCGCCGCTTCTGAGCTTGGTGCGCAGCGGCGCCATGCGTCCGTTGATCTTGGCGCCCGTACAGGTTTCGCCCACCTCCGAGTGGATCGCGTAAGCAAAATCCACCGGCGTAGCGTCGCGCGGCAATACAACCACTTTTCCTTTAGGCGTGAAGGTGTAAACCTCTTCTGGATAAAGATCAATCTTCAGGTTCGAGAGAAACTCGCCTGGGTCCTGGACCTCCTGCTGCCACTCCACCACCTGACGCAGCCACGCCAACCGCTCTTCGTCCTTGGCGCTGACCGGAGCACCGTCTTTATACTTCCAATGGGCGGCGATTCCCTCCTCGCACATTTTGTGCATCTCTTCGGTGCGGATCTGTAATTCAAACGGCGTGCCGTTTTCCGCGATGACCGTGGTGTGCAGCGACTGGTAGAGGTTGGGACGCGGCATTGCAATAAAGTCTTTGATCCTGCCGGCCACCGGACGCCACAAACCATGGATCGCACCCAGCGCGGTATAGCAATCCTTGACCGATTTGGTGATGATGCGGATGGCCAGGAAGTCGTAGACCTGGTCAATCGTGATGCGCTGCCGCAACAGCTTCTGGTGGATGCTGTAATTGCGCTTGATGCGGCTGTCCACGCGCGCATCCACGCCGTTCTCCTTCAGCTTTTCGCGGATCACCGCCTCAATCTGCTGCAGGAAGTGCTCACCGCTCTTGCGCCTCGACTCGATGGCATCGTGCACGCGCTGGTAGCTGATGGGATCGGTGTAGCGAAAGGCCAAATCTTCCAGTTCGCCGCGAATTTTTCCCATGCCCAGCCGGTGCGCGATGGGAGCGTAGATTTCCAGCGTCTCCTGCGCAATTTTCTGCTGCCGCTCCGGAGGAAGCGCCGCCAGAGTGCGCATGTTGTGCAACCGGTCAGCCAGCTTGATGAGCACCACGCGGATGTCATCCACCATGGCCAGGATCATCTTGCGCACGTTCTCCGCCTGGCGCTCTTCCTTCGAGGCAAAATCAATTTTGCTGATCTTGGTCACGCCTTCGACGATCCGCGCTACCTGCGATCCGAACTCGCGCTCAATGTCTTCAATCGTGGCTTGCGTGTCTTCAATGGAATCGTGCAGCAATCCGGCCGCGATGGCGGTGGGGTCAAGCTTGAGCTCGGCGAGAACTGTGGCCACCTCCAGCGGATGCACCAGGTAAGGCTCTCCCGAGGCGCGCGACTGGCCCTTATGGTGCTGGAGAGAATAATCGTAAGCCTTGCGGATAATTTCCAGATCGTCGTTGGGCCGGTTGGCGCGCACCTTCTTCAATAGGTCGCGGTATTTCGTGACCGTCAGCACGTTCGTGGCGATTTGATGCCTAAGCGTGGCCACGAGATTCTGTGCTCCCTGGGGATTTGGAAAATGAAAAGAAAAAGGCTGGAATACCGGCAAGCCTGCATTGCGGCCGCCATGCTGCAGAAACGGCGATGGATTTAGGGTGGCGTAAACACGCCATAATAGATTATAGCCGTCTACCCCGCTGTTTTCGCAGCTTTGCTTTACAATCTCGAACAGAAGGACTTGAGATGTTCTGTCCAAAATGCGGCGACACCTTGGTGGAGAAAAACGGTGTACTTACCTGCGTTCGCGGCAACATGCCACTTTCGCCAAAGCTCAACCGGGATTTTCACGATTGTTTTGCAACAAACACTCGACAACCCAGGGAATCACATTGGAAAAACCGTATTGGCGGTGCATGGTATTGTCCAGGTTGTGGTGTACGCACGACTGAAGAAGAACCTGGCGTAGTTCGCTGCCCAAGCTGCAAACGAAACCTTGGTGAGTTCCTGCTCCATCTCATCGAACTTCATCCTCATCGTCGGTTAGAAAACTCATCCATAACAACTCAGAAATGATGCCGTAAGTGCGAAAATCATGTTACTGGCTTTCTCCGAATCAGCATCCCCAAGATCCACGCGGTCGCCGCTGCCGCGGCCAGGTGTTTGAGCGTGTGTCCACTGACAAGCCCACCAATCGCATAAATTCTTTTGTCTTCCGCTTCCAGAACCTTGGCCAAAACATAAAACCCAACTGCCGGCAGCAAATCTATGGACCGCGTGTAACGCGCCGGAAAGAGCCACATCATCAGTGGAATTCCCAAGGCGGGAAAGAACTGCACGAAAGCATACATGCGCAGGTCGTCAGTCCAATGCCAATACCAGACGCTGGCAACGCCGAGGAGCAAGAGCGGCCCGAGCAAGGCCAGGCCGGCTTTCACATCAATCCGCTCGGCGACAATCGCTGCCAGCAGTGACATAAAACCCATGGTCATCGGCAACCGGTCCCACACCAGCCGGTCATTGTCGGGCGCAAGGTGGTAATAACTCGAGCCAATACAGGTAAGCGCAACTCCGGCAAAGAAAATCAGGTACAACCAGCGCTCACGCGAATCAATGAATCGCACGCGTCCGCGAAGGATTACAGCCATTCCCCAGACTCCCACAAACAGGAACGGGAGATTAGAAATCGTATCTGTGAAATTGGGGATTCCCCACAAAGCCCTCTGATCGGCAAAATGATGGTAGGCCAGCGATTGCGCAATAGGCCGCACAAACCCGAGCGCTACTGCACAAAGGGCCGCAACCCCCACCAGTATGAACACCCGCGCACGGAGGCTAGGTGATAAATTCATGAAGAACGCCATCTTAACAGGAGTTCCTCATGAAGATTCTGGCCAGCGGCATGTCGGGAACCATTGGGTTGGCGCTGCTGCCTGCGCTCGCCTCCGAGAGACATACTATCGTGCGCCTGAAAACCGGAGTCGCTCGTTCCCAAAATGAAATTGCCTGGGATCCGGGGAAGCCGCTGAATCCCGAGTTGATCGGCGGCTTTGATGCTGTCATCCACCTGGCAGGCGAGAACATCTTCGGCCGGTGGAGCCAGGCAAAAAAAACCCGCATCCGCGACAGCCGCGTAAAGGGAACACAGCACGTGTGCGAAGCCCTGGCCCACGGTGAGAACAAACCGGGCGTACTGATCGCCGGCTCGGCCATCGGCTACTACGGCAACCGTGGAGATGAAACTCTGACCGAAGAAAGCGCCCTGGGTAAAGGCTTTTTGGCAGAAACCTGCCGCGAGTGGGAAGCCGCCACCCAGCCTGCTGAGCAGGCTGGGTGGCGTGTGATTCATCTGCGCACCGGCGTGGTGTTGAGCACGCGGGAAGGCGCACTCAAGAAGATGTTGCTCCCCTTCCGCCTCGGACTCGGAGGCAAGATCGGCAGCGGCCGCCAGTGGCTGAGCTGGATCTCAATTGCCGACACCGTCGCCGCCATCCTGCACTGCCTGAAGACTGAATCGCTGCGCGGGCCGGTAAACATGGTCGCGCCCAATCCAGTTACTAATGCAGAATTTTCCCGGACTTTGGGCAAAGCCCTCCACCGCCCGACATTTGCCACGGTTCCGGCATTCGCAACGAAATTCCTTTTCGGCCCAGAGATGGCAGAAGAAACAGTCCTGACCAGTCAGCGCGTGCTGCCCAAGAGATTGCTGGAAAGCGGCTTCCAATTTCAACAGCCAGACCTAAGCGGAGCCCTGAAAAAATTATTGCAAAAACAGCAATGACCCGATGACTCAATGACCAAATGACCCAATTTCTCCGCGTCTCTGCGCCTCCGCGGTTAATTTATTTCGGCCTATCCGCGGGCAAAAGCTCTTCCAAATTCCTCCACCCGTTCGCGCACACTCTTTACATGTACAGGAAGCTGCAGTTTGCTGCCCGCTTCGATAATAGGAATCAGCTTGTCGAACTCCGGCCCCGAGTGCGATCCGATAATGGCGATCCGAATAGGATGAAACAATTCCTTGCCCTTGGTTCCCGTCTCGGTTTTTACTTCATTTACGATGGCCTTGAATTTCTCGGCGGTAATTTCTCCACTCTCCGCGGCAATGCGCTTGCTGAAAGCCGCGATGACTGCCGGGGTATTCTCCAGTTTCAGCACCTCAGCGTTGTCAGGATTTTCCAACGCCTTTTTGGCTTCATGATGAAACAGCATCGCCGCGCGTTCCGGCATTTGTTCGAGCTGATCCACATAAGGCGCCAGCAGCTCCACTACTTTTAAGAACCACGAAAATTCTGCCGTAGAGACGTAGCTCGCTAGGTCTACGGAGGAAAACTTTTCCGGCAGCAGCCCAGCTTTCACAAAATAGGGCTGCGCCAGATGCGCAATTCGGTCGGCGGAACTCTGCTTGATGTAGTGCCGGTTGAGCCACGCCAGTTTTTCTGTATCGAAGATTGCAGGCGAGGGCGTGACCCGGCGCAGATCAAATTCCTTCACCAACTCTTGCGCAGTGAACGTCTCGCGCGTGCCGCCGCTCGGGGCCCAGCCCAGCAGCGCCAGGTAATTCATCAAGGCTTCGGGCAAAATCCCCATGTCTCTGAAGTTGGCAATCGAAGTCGCTCCATGACGCTTGGAGAGCCGCTCGCGGTCCGGCCCCAGGATCGTCGAAAGATGCGCAAACTCCGGAACCGCCATCCCCAGGGCCTCGTACAGCGCAACCTGCTTGGGTGTATTCGAGAGGTGATCGTCGCCCCGGATGACGTGTGTAATCTTCATCAGCGCGTCATCCACCACCACCACGTAGTTGTAAACCGGGATGCCGCTGGAGCGCGTGATGATAGGGTCGCTCACGACTTCATTGGAAAACTCCACCTCGCCGCGCACGATGTCGTTAAAGCGAATGGGATGCTCTGGAATTCTGAGCCTGATCGCAGCCGCCTCCCCTGCCACGCGGCGCTTTTCCGCCTCCGCCGGGTCAAGCACGCGGCACTTGCCGGAATAAATATGCGGCTTCTGTTCCGCAACCGCCCGCTGGCGATCGGCTTCCAGCTCCTCTTCCGTGCAGAAGCATAGGTAAGCTTTGCGTTCGCGCAGCAGTTGCTCGGCGTAGTCGTGATAGATCTGCAACCGGTCGCTCTGCCGGTAGGGGCCATACGGACCGCCGCCAGGCTGCGTGGTGATGTCCGGGCCCTCGTCCCAATCCAGGCCCAGCCACTTCAGGTCTTCGAACAACTGCGTCTCATAGCGGGTCTCACTGCGCTCCACATCGGTATCTTCAATGCGCAAGATCATCGTCCCGCCCTTCTGCCGGGCAAAGAGCCAGTTGAACAACGCCGTGCGCACGTTGCCTACGTGCAACTGACCGGTGGGAGAGGGTGCAAAACGGACACGAACTTTTGATTTATCGCTCACAATTTGATGTTAACAAAAGCAGTTGCCAGTTCCAGAGCAAGACCAGATTCACCATTGGGTCATTCGTGGTGGACTTGCAACCGGCAACTGCTTCTGAATCCTCCAGCTTGCGAAGAACATCAAAGCCTTATAAAATTAAAGCTCCTCTGCGAGGTATTAAGAAGTCATGAAAGCAGCTATTCATCCCGCCTACAACGAAGTGCGCGTGCACTGCGCTTGCGGGAACACGTTCACCACTCGTTCCACCCACAAGGGTGCCATCAACCTTGAAATTTGCTCCGCCTGCCATCCCTTCTTTACCGGCAAGCAGAAGCTGGTGGATACCGCCGGCCGCGTGGAGCGCTTCCGCCGCAAGTACGCCAAAACCGGCACAGCCGCCACCAAGCAACAGTAAAAGATTTCTGACAATAAGAACCTCCTCGTTTCGAGGAGGTTTTTTATTGCTTCGTCGGTGGCTCTAAAGGTAGCTCTAAACGCAATCGCGGATTCTTGTTGACGCTGATCCGCCGAACGTTGTTTTAACGCCTCTGCGTTCCTCGGCGTACTCTGCGGTTAACGGTTTTTCTCGTGAAGTCGTCTACTTTATCGCCGCCCACCATATCAACCCAATAAACAAAATCTGCATGGGAAGTCGTAACCAGAGCGCGGTGGCGGGCTTGTTGTTCAACAGGATTTTTCCCCGCGCCGCTTTCACGTTCGCCGGAAACACCGCCAGCAAAAACAGGATCAGGCAAATTCCCGCGAGCGCGCGGGCCGCGGGAAGCAGCAATCCCATCGCTCCCAACAGCTCAAGCACACCCGTGATGTAAACCAGCAATAGCGGTTTGGGAAAGATGGCGGGCATCATGCGCACCATGTCGTGTTTGAGTTTCGTGAAGTGGCTTGCTCCAGTAAAGGTAAACATGACGGCCAGCGCATAGCGTGCCGCGTCGTGCCAGGTGGCAAACGCCGCGTAGCCGAGGGCTCCGATGCCGCGAAACACCAGCCATGATCCAAACAGCGCTATGAGGACAACCATTTCTTACTCGTCCCAGAATCTTTCGCTCAGATACTTGTCCCCGGAGTCAGCAAAAATGGTCACAATCACGCCTGTTTCTTTTTTCGCTGCCAGTTCCTGCGCAACTTGTAGAGCACCCAGGGCAGCCGCTCCCGCAGAGATTCCCACCAGCAGGCCCTCTTCCCGCGCCAGGCGGCGCACCATGGCGTAAGAGGCTTCGGTCGAAATGCCCTCGTCGCGGTCGGCGAGCTTGGGATCATAGATTTTAGGCACAATCGCTGTGGCCATGTGCTTGAGTCCTTCTAGTCCATGAAAGGGCGAATCGGGTTGTAGCGAGATGCACTGAATGCGCGGATTCAGTTCTTTCAGCTTCCGGGTCGTGCCTACAAAAGTCCCGCTGGTGCCGAGCGTGGCCACAAAGTGCGTGATCTCGCCTGCGGTTTGCCGCCAGATTTCATTGGCCGTCCCTTCGTAGTGCGCCCGCCAGTTGGCTTCATTGGAATACTGATCAACATAGACGTAGCGGTCAGGTTCATTGGCTGCCAGCTCGCGCGCTTTGCGGATGGCACCATCCGACCCTTCTGCCGGATCGGTCCAGACCACCTGGGCGCCGTACGCTTTCACAATGCGTTTGCGCTCCACCGAGACGTTCGACGGCATGCACAGCGTGACCTCGAATCCCTTGGCCGCTCCCAGCATGGAGTAAGCAATGCCGGTGTTGCCGCTGGTGGAATCGAGCAGTGATTTGCCGGGCTTCAGCAATCCCCGGCGCTCCGCGTCCGCCACAATAGAAGATGCAGCGCGGTCTTTGACTGATCCACCCGGGTTACACCACTCGGCTTTGGCAAGAATCTGAATGCCGGCAAGGGTGCCCACGATGCGCTCCAAGCGCAGCAGTGGAGTGTTGCCAACGCGATTGAGCTGCCGCTCCCCGAGAAGAGCGCCGTTGGGCGAAACGCTGCTGGAAACCGTTTTTGACATGGTTGAAGGCGGGTAGAACCTGATTAGTTAAGCACCTTAAGCTGCTGAAAACAGTTCGCTTTACATTTTCCCTACAAATCAAATTTGCGGAAAATGCGCTAGCTGTGCGAAAGTGTCCCCAGGCCTGTCTTTCAGTTTAGCCAAGCAAGGTGCTAACAGGCAATGTGGGAGAAACGAAAGTAGCGGGCTGCTTGGAAATTCGTGATCCAAGTTTCCTGGTTCGAGAAAATCTTTAGCCGGTCGATAACGACTCACAAGGACGACACTTTCAACGTAACCCACAGCCAGCCGCAGACAGTCTTAATGTCTTACGGCTCATTTTGGAATCAAATTTTAGAGTTGTTGGTAAAAGTAGAAAATCATGGTCAAGAATTATCAAGCCCGCAAATATGAAGATGCAGTCGCATGGCTGCGCGATCACGGCTTCGACATCCTCGAACCCTCCGCCACCAGTAACCGTGTCTTCCTGAAGAAGTACAACGTCTCAGCAGCCATCGAAAAAGACCCCAAGACCGGTGCCGCCAAAGTTTTCGCCAGTCCAGGCTATTTAGTAGGCGGAGAGATCGCCAAGCTGATTGACCGCGGCTATCAGAAATTCCTCAAGACTTCCAAGACCGAAGTCCCCGCCACCGCCGACCACCTGAAGGCCATCCATGAGTTCACCGAAGAATTGAAAGAGGCCACCGGCCTGCCCAGCCTGTATAACGAATCCATTGGCACAGTCAGCGACAGCTATCAGTACGACCGCGTGGAAAACCGCGATGAACCCGAATCCGCCCGTCCCAAACGCCCGTGGGAGAAGGCAGAACCGGCAACCCCAGCCAAGTCTGGTTCTGGCAAAAAGAGAGCATAATTTTAGGAAGTTCCTAATTTCGTAACTCTGCTGAAAGTCCACTTCCCTTAACTCGCAAAAAACTTGCAAAGAGAACGAACCTGGTTAAAAGCCTTGCTTAAAAAGGGCGTACACTGGGGAAGTAGGCTCATGAAGAAAAAGACACTTAGGTTACTGTTTGCGACGGTGCTGCTGTCAACCTGTGCTCGGGCCCAGCAGCACGAACAGGAGCGCCTGAAGCAAGCAGGTGAAGTCCTCGAAGAAATCCTCAATATTCCCGACAATCTTCCCAAAGGGATCCTTGATAAATCCGAGTGTGTGATTGTCATCCCTTCGGTCAAGAAGTTTGCATTCGGCATTGGCGCCAATTACGGACGCGGGGCCATGTCATGCCGCAGTAACCAGAACTTCACCGGTCCCTGGGGACCGCCTGCCATGGTCGCCTTGGAAGGCGCCAACATTGGCTTCCAGATCGGAGGACAAGCCATAGATTTTGTTCTCCTGGTGGTGAATCCCAAGGGAGTTGATTCGATCCTGAAAAGCAAAGTCAAACTTGGCGCAGACATCGCCGCCGCTGCGGGCCCCAAGGGGCGCGATGCCCAAGCCGCCACCGACGTGCTCATGCGCGCCGAGATTCTCACATATTCCCGCTCGCACGGCCTCTTCGCCGGGGTTTCGCTTGATGGTTCCACCCTGCGTCCAGATAATAGCGCAAGTGAAAAAGTCTACGGGCGCAAGATTACCGCGCGAGAGATTGTCCTGGAACATGCGGTAAGCACGCCATCCTCAGGCGAGTTGCTGGTCAGTACGCTGCAAAAGGCCTCTCCCAGGAATTTGTCGAACCCCAAGTCTCTTTCCACTCCTTAAGCCGGTCCGCATAACTTAGGGACGCCCGTGGAGTTAGCGCGCAGCTGCTTGGATGACTATCTAGCACAGCTTTGGCTGAGTGCTGACTGCTTTCAAATCTCTGGCGTTGCTTCCAGCAAACTGCGCGTGTAAGAGTGCGCAGGCCTCGAGGTCACCTGCTCACAGCTTCCCAGCTCGACGATTTTCCCGCGATACATTACTGCAATACGCGTGGCCAGATAGCGCACGATAGGCATGGAGTGGGAGATGAACAGGTAAGTCAGGCCGAATTCCCGCTGCAATTGCGCCAGCAGGTTCACAATTTGTGCTCCCACACTGACGTCAAGCGCCGAAACCGGTTCATCGCAGACAATGAGCCGTGGTCGCAGCGCTAAAGCCCGGGCAATTCCGATGCGCTGCCGCTGTCCCCCGGAAAATTCATGTGGATAGCGTTCGAGGGCCGAGCCATCCAGACCCACGGCGCGCATCAGCTCTGCAGCCCGCAAGTCCATATCCACTCCCTCGATTTTGTGGATGTGCAACGGCTCAGTCACGATCTCGCGTACACGCATGCGCGGATTAAGCGAGCCGAACGGGTCCTGAAAAATGATCTGCATGTCGCGGCGTAGCCGGCGCATTGCCGGGGCAGAAGCGTTTTGAAGATTTTGCCCGTCAAAGAAGATTGTGCCCGAAGTTGGATCAATCAATCGCAGAATCAGCCGTCCCAGCGTGCTTTTGCCTGAACCCGATTCTCCGACCAGACCGAGGGTTTCTCCCGCGTGAATTTCGAGGCTGACTCCATCCACCGCGCGGATTTCGCCCTTGCCGGCCGCGAGTTGGCCCACGGCGGGTTGAGGAGCAAAAATGGAAGCTCCCAGAGAATAAATCTTGGTCAGTTCACGAACTTCGACGAGCGCCACATGTAAGAAGCTACAGGCTTTCCGCTCCAGGCTGCAACTTAATCCTCAAGGCGATCTTCTGTAAAGTTTTGCATGCAACCTATGAGCAGCTAAGAACAGCAAAATGGCCCGTAACCGCAATTTTTATGCTTAATTATTCATTCCAGCCACTGTTGATTCTGCTAGAATCAGGGCTGGTTTATTTGCCGCAAAGCATCCCATGATTGAGCTCGCGCCCTCAATTTTATCGGCCGATTTTGCCCGCTTGGCAGAGGAAGTTCAGGCCGCGTTGGCCGGAGGCGCCACGCTGTTGCATGTGGATGTAATGGATGGGCACTTTGTCCCCAATATCACCATTGGTCCACCGGTGGTTCAATCGTTGCGGCGGGTAACCGATGTACCGTTCGACGTGCATCTGATGATCGAGAATCCTGATGAGTATATCCCGGCGTTCGCTGACGCTGGAGCGGATTGGATCTCGGTGCACCAGGAAGCTTGCATACATTTGCATCGTACGCTGGAACACATTGCTTCCAGAGGATTGAAGGCCGGCGTGGTCATCAATCCGGCCACTCCAGTGCAGACCTTAAGTGAAGTGCTGGATATGGTGGACCATGTGCTCGTGATGTCGGTGAATCCCGGCTTCGGCGGGCAGAAATTCATACCGGCATCGCTCGAAAAAGTGCGCGCCCTGGCCAATATTCGCAGCGCCAGGAATTTGGGGTTCCGGATTGAAATTGATGGCGGCATCACTACCGAGACCATCGCAGATGCTGTACGGGCAGGAGTAGAAATTCTGGTCTCAGGTTACGCCGTGTTCGGGAAAGGCAATGCCCGCGATAACGTGGAACAATTGCTGAAGACTGCACGGGAAGCAACCCTTCTCAAGGTATAGACTTGGTAGGGCGTCTTTGACAGGAAGCAAGGCAAGTTACAAAAAAACATAAGCGAGTTGATTTCTTATGGTCCGTAAAATTTTCGCTGTTCTTCTATTTGCTCTCATCCTGCCGCTCGGGGCGATGGCCGGCCTGTTTCATCACAGCAAGGCGCAAAATCCGCTGGCCAATTTGGATTCCAAACAGCCCGATAAAGTCCTGTTCGACCGCTCCATGGACTTCATGAAGCACAGCAAGTACGATCAGGCGCGCATCACGTTGCAGACTCTTATCAATACCTATCCCGATTCAGAATATATCGCGCGCGCCAAGCTGGCCATCGGCGACGCCTGGTACGCAGAAGGCGGCACCACTGGCCTGGCTCAGGCAGAGATCGAATATAAGGATTTCATCACCTTCTTCCCCAACATGCCGGAAGCCGCAGAAGCGCAGCTCAAGGTCGCCAATATCCATTACCGGCAGATGGAAAAAGCAGACCGTGATTTTACTCATGCCAAGCGCGCCGAAGAGGAATACCAGCAGTTAATTTTGCAGTTCCCCGACAGCAAGCTTGTGCCGCAGGGGAAGCAGCGGCTGCGCGAGGTGCAGGAAGTTTTAGCAGAGAGGGAATTCGGCATTGGCAAGTTCTATTACATGCATGAATCCTGGCCAGCCGCCATTGCCCGCCTGCAAACTGCAGTGGATACCTACCCCTTGTACAGCAAAGCTCCGGAAGCACTCTATACACTAGGCGACATCTACGAAAAAGAAATTCAGCGCACGCGCGATGCCCGAGGATTACAGGAAGTCCTTAAAGGAAAGCTGATCCAGGATTTCAGCAACAAGGCGACTGAAGCTTATTCCCGTATCGTTTTGCACTACCCAATGACTCAACGCGCCAGCGATGCCAAGCGCCGTCTGCAGGCCCTGGGGCGCCCCATACCTACTCCCTCGTCGGACGCAGTTGAACAGGATAAAGCCATTGAGGCCAGCCGCTCTGGCCCGGGGCGTATTGACAAAGTTATGAGCAATTTCCGTCGCTCTCCTAATGTGAAGCAGGCGGCCCACGCGGGCGAACCTACGATGACATCTCCGCAGGAAACCAGCGCGGTAGCTGTCGTCCGCGAAACCACCGACGCCCTTAAGAGCGACGTTTCGTTGGAAATCCGTAATGGTGCCCCCACGAAAAATGATGCCGCGCCCAACTCCAATTCGCAGAATTCACCTGCGCCTGAAACTCCGGCACCGGCTCCGCAGCAACAGCCCGTCTCAAGTCCTGCTCAGTCGACGCCTGCGACTCCTGACACCGGAATTCCCGAATTAAAGCCCATAGAACCCGGGACATCGCAAGCGCCCCCGTCACAGGCTGGTTCTGCACCAACCACGACTTCAAACACGCAAAGCCAGCCCGCAGCCCCGGCGCCCGCACCCGCACAGGTCAACGACGCGAGCAACCCAGAAAACGGCTCGGCTCAGCAGAGCAATGCTCAATCTCAAGATCAGACTGGGGGTTCTTCCTCCAGCAAGAAAGGGAAGAAGAAAGGACACAAACAGTAATTCCGTTTTAAGCCGAAATAATAAGTGTTTTCTCCTGAGCTCCCCCCGCTCTAGCCGGTTTATAATGGGTCAATCGCCGGGGATGTTGCCCTTTAAGGTGCCGTCCTCATTGACTTGCGACCCAATAAACAGTAACGTTTCATTCACGCTCCCCGCCTTATTAAGGATTAATCGTTGTGGCGCTAAAGATTTTATTGGCCGACGACAGCATGACTGCCCAAAATATGGGCAAGAAAATTCTCACGGAAGCAGGCTATGAAGTTGTGGCTGTTTCCAATGGTGCTGCTGCCGTTAAGAAAATTGCCGAAACAAAACCCGATGTAGTGGTGCTCGACGTGTACATGCCGGGCTATACCGGCCTGGAAGTGTGTGAGCGCGTAAAAAGCGCTATCGAGACCACGAAGATTCCTGTCCTGCTCACTGTCGGCAAGATGGAACCCTTCAGGCCCGAGGAGGGCGCTCGCGTCAAGGCCGACGGCGTTATTGTGAAGCCGTTCGAGGCCAGCGATCTGCTCGCCGCTGTGCAGAAGCTTGAGCAGCGGATCAATTCCTCAAACTCCAAGGCCGGCCCTGCCAAGGTGGTGGTGACTCCTGCGCAACCCCCGTCCGATGAACCGCCAGAATACGAACGCACCCTGAAGATCAAAACTCCTGTTTTCGACGAAAAAGACGAGAGTTATCAGACATGGAAATCGGCCACGGCTGCGGCGGATGAGCCAGCGCCCCAAGTGCCGGTCACGGGCGAACTCCCAGAAGAAGATTTCCCTTCGGCCGCGGCCGAGCCGCATACCGTCAATGTTCCCACTGAAATGCGAGCTTCGCCTGCAATGGGCATGGAGCATCTTGGTAATGAGGTCACGCCCGACGCCGAACAGACCACCACGGAGCTGCTGGAACGCAACACGGCTTACCTGGAAAGATCAACCAGTGAAATCAATCCCTACCAGATCATGGAGGAAGGCGTTGATGATGAATCCACACCGAAATCTGGTGTAGGAAGGTTCTTCTCAAAAGCCAAAAGCTGGTTCGGCGGCGCCAGTGCACTGGAAGGACTTGAGGGAGAAGAAGGAGCAACCGCTACAGCCCACGACGAAAGCGAAGCTGAAACAATAACCTTGTCTCATGGAGCCGTAGAAGAGACCATGGAGACTCTGGCTCCAACTCCACGTCCTGGGCCATCGTCTGCGCATGAGCACGAAGCTGCTCCCGTGCATACTGTAGGTTCCGCGCACGACATAGACATGGAGACTGCCGCAGATATTCATACGGAATCGAAAGCTGATGTCGCTCCCCACGCCGAAGTTTCCGATCTACACCTCAGTGCGGTGGTGTCTTCCTGGGAACCTCCCCAGCCTGAACCCGCGCCTGCCTCGTATGAACCGGAATTGGAAGTCGTTCCATCTTCAGCCCAAGAACACATTCCCTCTGGTACAGTCCCGGATTTAGAGGTCACAAGCCAGCCATCTACCCGTGATGTGCCCGCCGGCGCGACTGGCGATTCCATGCTGGTGACCGATGTTAATGAGATGTCAGCTCAATTCCCAACACGGTTCGGTGTAAAAGATGCCGAGCCGGTTCCGGTGGGCAACGCCGCTGATTATCCTGAACTTTACGGACACACAAGCGGAACGGTGGAAGAGCACGCCAGCATTGAGGATACCCAGGAGATTGACCCACCCGCGGAATTAAGGGAACAGCCCGAGACAGCGGGACATACGCAGGATTTTGAAGCACAGGTCGCCTCCGCAATAGGTTCCAAGTGGTCAGAAGATGCCGCTGCGCAAGCTGATGCGGGGCTTCCTCATACCCACGAAGCTGCTCTTTCCGGATGGTCGGCAGAAGAAACCCATCTTGAAGAAAATGAAATCGGGGTCTCGTTGCATGAGGAAATGCAACAGCAATTCTCCGGGGAGCATACCACCGTAGAGCACGAGCTGGACCCGTCTCATTCATTGGAGCCCACTGCGGCCGCTCCGCCCCAAGCCGCTGCTCCGGAAAACGGGCCCGATGCCCAATTGGCAGCCGCGATGGCTGCTGCTATGGGAACAGAGGTCACCCCTGCGCTGACTGAGGCCGTACATCAGGCGTTTACAGGCGACGCAACCATAGCCCTGGATAAGCATACTGCTGTGATCGCTGAGATTGTTCATCGCGTGACCGAGCGTATGAAACCCGAACTGGTAGCAGAAATCGCGCGTGAGCTCGCCTTAGAGGTCAAGAAAGAAAAGAAAAAAGAGTAGAACAACCGGGTACAGACGCGAAGTCATACGCGCACGAATTTTTGCCTTCCTTAAACTAATCCAAACAGTAGGTGGAATTCCTTGCAAAAATACTTCTGCAAAAGTAGGAAAGATTTTGAAGGGAATATATTTTTTACTTCTTAGATGCCATCACTCGATCCACAATGCGTTCCATACTGGGGATAAAAGTCCCACCCAACTCTTCGGATTCTTCTCCTGATAGCACGTGGTTCCAGCGCTGCAGAATGGGTTTGGGAGCAAACTGCGCTTGTTCGGTGATGCGAGCTGGTTCGGGGGAAAATATGTATACTGCCCAGGTTACGACAGCAACGTTGTAGCAGACGATCAAGAGCATGTTGTACATTGGATGCCAACTCACCCCTAACTGAGCACGCAGACTATTCAGAATCAAATGTGCAGAAGCATTAAACCCAAATCCTAAGGCAACACCGAAGCTGTGATGTTTCCAAGTCATGCCCAGTCGGGAAGAGTACATTAGCAGGAATAACAGCAAGCCACCTTGGATAAGCAGTACCCCGCGTTCGACCGCCATGATTCCTAAGGTTATACGGTATGTATTTCCAGCCGTGGAAGTAATTACCATGACAATGGCGGCTACTAACAAAACCATGCAAGCCCAGCGAAAAATAACCCGGGAAAAATCACGCAGTGCTGCAAAGGGGCGGAAGGCATTGTCAAAAATTTCATAGATTACCGCAAACCCGAGCATCGCACCGACTGCTATGCAGGTCCAATAAGCGTAAAAATAGGCCGGCTTGTTTCTCAACTGAAACACCACAAAAAGGCCTATGCTGCTTAAAACCTGAAAAACAGTGTAGTGAAAAAAGAAGGGTAATTCTTCCCGCAATTTACGGTGCACCATCATGTAGGCTATGGCGCCCTGGATGATCATGGGAATGATCCACAGTACGTAATAAAGTTTAGGGGCAAGCAACATGACTCATTTCCCGCCAGTAAGCACACCGCACCATCAACTGCCGAACCAGGAAGCGTATCTTAACATCTCGATCTGGCAGCCTACAAGTGAATTCTGATTGTCCAAATTACTTCGGAGGGATCAGACTAAGCGATGTTGCACACACCTCCATAGGTGCGCAAGTCGGCACCGGACCATCATGCGGCTGCGGCAACGCAGGATTTAGGCTTGCTGCTGAAGTAGCCTTCACGGGCGTGCTGAGGCCATAGAACAATCCAACCAGTACGAATAAAGTAATAACAATCATTAAAGCTTTTTGTGTGAAGTTTTTCATGCGAGGTCTCCTCAAGAATTTTTTTAAAAGTTTTGGCGGGCCCTTTGCAGGGCAACTGAGTATAGGGGCCGAATGGTCCATTGGTGTCATTACATTCGGCGTGTCTGGCTACATGCATCCGAGCATGTACTAACGTAACCAAACGGTCGGAATTGTAATCGTTGGGCCGCTCTTTACGCCAGCGTTAAATTACGCTGCGCGAAGGATTGCCTGCGGCGAGTGGCTTCGGTTGCTGCATCGCACAACGGGATTTGTATTCACATCACCCTGAATTCATTTGAGTCATTCGAGTTCTCAATCTCTCCAATGGGTCCTCGCACCGTACAACGTTTTGTGAAAAATTGGCTGTGATTTCGGATTTATTTTACGCAAATATGGTTTATTTTCAGAGGTTGGATGGCGTCCTCAAAAGCAGAAAGACTCCGGTCGTTATGGTATAATTCCAATTGAGCAACCATCTACTAAGTGACTTTAATATCAACAACTTAACTTGAAGTCGGTGCGATCTTGATAGTAGGCGCACAGTACCCTTGCTCCGCGTAAAGAACGTTATCGGAGACCCTCAAAGCATGGCTTCCAATTCCAAAGTGACGGCAGTGGCAACCACAAAAGAAAACACCAAAGCGAAGAAATCCAGCGGTGAAAACGGCCAGGGAGACTACACCGCCGAATCTATCAAGGTCCTGGGCGGCATGGAGGCGGTGCGCAAGCGCCCGGCGATGTACATCGGCTCGACCGGCGAAATGGGTCTGCATCACTTGGTGTATGAAGTCGTGGACAACTCCGTAGACGAAGCCCTCGCCGGATTTGCCGACAAGATTGACGTCACCATCCACATTGATAACTCAATCACAGTCGTGGACAACGGGCGCGGCATCCCCGTGGATGACATGGTGATTGATGACGAAAAACTCTCCGCCGCACAGGTGGTCATGACCAAGCTGCACGCTGGCGGAAAGTTTGACTCTTCCACCTACAAAGTCTCCGGCGGATTGCACGGCGTGGGCGTAAGCGTAGTCAATGCACTTAGCTATCAGCTCGACCTGGAGATCTGGCGCGACGGGCACGTGTGGGAGCAGACCTACAGCCAAGGCGAGCCCACCAGCAAACTTAAGAAGACCGGGACTACAAAGAAGCGCGGCACCAAAGTGCACTTCGTTCCCGATAAAAGCATTTTTACCACCACCGAGTACAACTTCGATACTCTGGCGCAGCGCCTGCGCGAGCTGGCCTTTCTCAACAAGGGCCTGCTCATTACGCTAACCGATGAGCGCAACACCGATTCCAAGTCGGGCGCCGCCAAGAGCCATGAGTTCAAGTACACCGGCGGCATTGCCGAATTCATCAAGCACCTGAACCGCGGCAAGCAGGTACTGCACGACAAGCCCATTTACATGGAAGCTGAGCGCGACGGCGTGGCCATGGAAATCGCACTGCAATACAACGACGGTTACTCGGAAACTGTCTTCTGCTTCGCCAACAACATCAATACGGTCGATGGCGGCACGCACCTTTCTGGCTTCCGCACCGCGCTCACCCGCACCATCAACTATGCCGGACAGCAACTCGGACTGTTCAAAGATGTAAAAGAAAACCTCACGGGCGACGATGTGCGCGAAGGCCTGGTGGCGGTGATCAGCGTGAAGCTGTCGCAGCCGCAATTTGAAGGGCAGACCAAAGGCAAGCTCAACTCCGATATTGCCGGCATCGTGCAGGCTTTTGTAAACGAGAAATTGGGGGCATTTTTTGAGCAGCACCCGCCCGTGGCACGCAAGATCATCAATAAGGCCATTGAAGCCGCGCGCGCGCGCGAGGCCGCCCGCAAGGCCCGCGACCTGACGCGACGTAAAGGCGCGCTCGATGGGGGAGGCCTGCCAGGCAAGCTGGCCGACTGCTCGGAGCGCGATCCTAACCGCTGCGAGCTGTTCCTGGTGGAGGGCGAATCCGCCGGCGGAACCGCCAAGCAGGGACGCGACCGGCGATTCCAGGCCATCCTGCCGCTCAAGGGCAAAATCCTGAACGTGGAGAAAGCCCGTTACGACAAGATGCTGGGGCACGAGGAAATCCGCGCCATGATTACTGCGGTGGGCACCGGGATTGGCAAAGACGACTTCGATCCCAGCAAGCTGCGTTACGGCAAGATCATCCTCATGACCGATGCTGACGTGGATGGCTCGCACATCCGCACGCTGCTGCTTACTTTCTTCTTCCGCCACATGCAGGAGTTGCTGAAGCGCGGGCACGTCTTCATTGCGCAGCCGCCGTTGTACTCCATCAAAAAAGGCAAATCGCAGCAGTACATCAAAGACGACCGCGAGTTCGTGAAGGTCATGGTCAAGCGGGCCTCCGAGGGCATGGTGGTGCGCTACGGCGAGGGTGCGGCCAAGCTGGAAGGCGCTCCGCTCACCAAGTTTATGACCACCTTGAACGAATACCTGAGCTTCTTCGACAAGGTGGATAAGCGCTTGCGCGACGCGCGGGTCACCGAACTGCTGCCCAGGCTGGGGTTCAGCGCACGCACTGATTTTGAAGGGGAAAAGAAGACCCCGCCAAAGAAAATCCTGCAGCTCGAAAAGCAGCTCAAGGGCCTGGAGAAATCCAACGGCGTAAAAGAGATCAGCCTGCAATTCGATGCCGAGCACAACCTGTGGGAGGCGCATTTTACCGACGCGCAGGGCGCCGAGCGCAAGATCAACTGGGAACTGGCTTCTACGCCTGAATACCGCCAGATGATCTCCAAGCACAAGCAGATCCAGGAGTTTATGGAACCGCCCTTCGTGGTGGAAACCATCGGCCGCTCGGCTGCAACCGCGCAAGAAGGCGAAGCGGATGAAGAATTAAGCGAAACCGAGCGCGAAGCCCTGGCCAAAGCCGGTGTCACGGAAAAAGAAAAGAAGGCGGCCAAACCTGCGGCGGGCAAAAAGAAATCGCCTGTAGAAACGGTAGAGAAGCAGTCAGCGCGCGAGCTGTTCGATTACGTGCTGAACCAGGGGAAAAAGGACTTCACAGTGCAGCGCTACAAAGGGCTGGGCGAGATGACGGCTCCGCAGTTGTGGGAGACCACGCTCGATCCGGAAAAGCGCACGCTGCTGACGGTCAAGATGGAAGACCTGGCGGAGTGCGAGACCATTTTCTCGACGCTGATGGGCGAAGACGTAGAGTCACGGCGCAAGTTCATCGAAGAAAATGCCTTGGACGTGAAGAACCTGGACATCTGACGCAAACTTGAAAGCTTGCGTTTTAATCAAAGTTTTCAAGTTAGTTCTCAGTTCCCGGTTCTCAGTTCTCAGTTTTCAGGAAAAGCAAACCCGCAGTCGTTAGTCCCCGGAAACCAAACAACGCTCTTGACCAAGTGTTCTTCGAGGAACACTTTCTGGAACAAGGGATCCTCAGCCTTTGTTCTGAGCAAGATTTAACACAAAGTGCTGACGGATACCCCCGGGCACTTATTTTTTGGCCTCGATGGAAACCAGCTCGACGTCAAAAATGAGGGTGGAACTCGGCGGGATGCCCCGGGTACCGTTTTCTCCGTACGCGAGGTTCCCTGGAATATAGAGTTGCCACTTTGATCCCACGGGCATGAGTTGAAGGGCTTCGGTCCAGCCTTTAATGACTCCGCTGACAGGAAAGCTGATGGGGTGACCATACTTAGATGAGCTGTCAAATTCCGTACCATCGAGAAAGGTGCCCCGGTAGTTGCAGGACACCGTGTCACCCGCAGTTGGCTTGGGGCCAGTGCCCTGGGTCAGTACCTTGTATTGCAATCCGCTGGGTAGAGTGACTACGCCCTGCTTGCTTTTGTTGGCTGCAAGAAATGCGTCGCCATTTTTTTTGTTGGTGTCGCCCATCTGCTTTAACTGCTCCTGCTGTTTGGCGCTCATCTGAGCTTGCAACTGCATCAGCGTAGCCTGGATTTCTTCGTCGGTCATCAGGGCCTTGCCTCCAGCCAGCCCATCTTTCAGGCCACGTGAAACAAGAACCGGATCAACATCCAGCGACTGATGGTGCAGGCCCTTTCCCAAGTTGATACCAATGGCATAGCTGGTCTTGGCTTTCTGAGTGCTTAACAACGGACTCGAGTGGGCCGTACCTGCTGGAGCGGCTTTTGCCGTCGAATGGATCCGGGTTTTGGCTGTCGAAGATGTCTGGGGCTTGGCTGCTGGGGCCGCTGAGTTGTTTGTGGTGGCTGAGTTTTGGGCCACGGCAGGCCCGGCTTCAAAAGCGGTTGCGAATACCAGAATGCACGCGAATGCTAACGCAGATTTTTTCATTAAGCCATTCTACTAGGAAACTGCTTACCGCGGATTTCACGGATCACGCGGATTATCAGTCCTCAGTTCTCAGTTCTTAATTGCCCTGCGGGGCCAGAAAAATGATATCCGCCAATAAGATTGAGAATTCAAGTAGTCGAGTTCGCATGTTCATTTGTTCCTTCTATTAAAAGAAACTGTTCGCACAATCCCACACCCACTTCGCGGGGGGCGTCCAAATCGGTGTGCAGTTATTTTTTCGTTTTCTTCTTTCTATCCCTATATAAGGTTTCAAGCAGGTATTTTACCGAGGCGCATTCCTGGATTACGGCATCGAGTTTAGGCACAGTTATGTGCAATTCGCGTTCTTCCACAACTCCATCCGCGAGCGTATTAGCGATGCTTTCCAGCGCTGCGCCAACGTCTTTGACGAGCTTGGAAACAATCAAGAGCTCTTTTTCGGAGGTGGTCCGCGGATCCGGGACCTTGAAGGCCACTCTGCCGGCCTGAGACTCGAGGCAATCAAGCGCTTCGTAGTTCTTTAGAAGCACACAGATTCGGGGCAGGATGTAGGCCGGAACATGGCGGTCTCCGCGAAGCCAATACATTAAAGAGCGGTAACTGATGCCAAGTTGCTGCGCCAACAACCGAACATCGTATTCGGCCTTGGTTTCGACCACTTGGCTGAGGACTGAAGGCAAAGTCTTGGCAGGCACAGGCAAGCTCCGTCCTGAAATATTTTTCAGTTCAAAAGAACATTGTCAGTTCAAAATTGGCGTCATTTTGAACAGTGAAAGTGCCCATTGTAACTGACTTGCGCGGTTTCCCTGTAGCGGCTTTAATGTTGGCAGTACGGCAGTTTAGAAATTGAAATTGCACCGGACCTGCTGAGTGCTATGCTTAGCAGCCGGCATTGCGCACAACAACCATAGCTTTTGTGAATGGAAGAGCAGGTGCTCCTATGACGTTGCGTGAATTCCTCACCAAGCAGTTCATTGATGTTATTGATTGGGTCGAGCCGGAAGACGGATTGCTGGCCTACCGGTATCCGATGCAGGACCGTGAGATCCAGAACGGGGGCAAGCTTACGGTACGCGACTCGCAGATGGCGGTGTTCGTCAACGAAGGAAAGATCGCCGACGTTTTTGCGCCCGGCCTGTACACGCTGACCACACACACATTGCCCATTCTCACTTACCTCATGAACTGGGACAAAGCGTTCCAGTCGCCCTTTAAATCAGACGTCTATTTCTTCTCGACCCGGTTGCAGACCGATGAGCACTGGGGCACGCAAAACCCGATTACGATCCGCGACAAGGAGTTCGGTGCAGTGCGGCTGCGCGGCTTCGGCATTTATGCGTATCACATCAGCGATCCCAAGGTTTTTTATACGAAAGTGAGCGGCACGCGTGATGTTTACCACGTGGCTGACCTGGAAGGACAACTGCGGAACAGCATTATCGGCCGGTTGACTGATACATTCGCGAACAGCCAGGTCGCATTCCTGGACATGGCGGCCAACCAAGTGGCGCTTTCGCAGAAAATTGCCGAACAAGCGAAGCCCATGTTTGCAGATCTTGGACTTGGCCTCGACAGCTTTGTGGTGGAAAACCTTTCGCTTCCCGATGAGTTGCAGAAAATTCTCGACCAGCGCATTGGCATGAACATGGTGGGCGACATGGGACGCTACACAAAGTTCCAAGTCGCGCAATCCATTCCCATCGCAGCCGCCAATGAAGGCGGCGGGGCGGGATTGGGGGCCGGCCTGGGCGCGGGAATTGCCATGGGACAGGTGATGATGGGCGCCATGAAGCCTGAAGAACAAGCTTCTGGAGCAGGCGCTGCTGTGACAGCGGCTGACTCAAAGTTCTGCATCAACTGCGGCAAGCCGATTCCGAAAAGCAGCAAATTTTGCCCAGAGTGCGGGAACACGCAACAATAGAGCACCACAAACGATATGAACGGAATTGAATGGGTTGTTGAGGCGTATGGCTGCTCCCCGGACTCACTGCGCGAGCTGGCGGCCTTACGCGCCCTATTCGATGAAATCATACGCGAACTAGATCTGCGGCCGATTGGCGAAACCAACTGGCACCAGTTTCCCGGCACCGGCGGCGTCACCGGCCTGTGCCTGCTTTCTGAATCGCACCTGGCGTGCCATACCTTTCCTGAATTCGGCTCACTGTGCCTGAATGTTTTCTGTTGCCGTCCGCGAGCCGACTGGGATTTTGACGCAAACTTGAAGCAGATGTTTTCTGCTTCATCGGTTTGTGTTCGGAGAATGTTGCGTCCCTACGTCTCCCCTAACCAGGAAACATTACAAGAGCGGGCCGAACGCATTTTGAATCTGGCGAGGCGAGGCGCTCGGCGATGACACATCCGGTAAGCACCTGCCCAAACTGCGGCGCCAAGATCACGTTCCGTTGGTCGAGCAGTGTGCAAACCGTATGTGAATATTGCAAATCCATCCTGATTCGCACGGACCTCGACCTGAAGAAGGTCGGTATCGTGGCCGACCTGCCGGTAGACAGCTCGCCTATCCAAATGGGAAGCGAAGGCATTTATGCCAAGGGGGCGTTTGTAGTCGCCGGACGAATTATCTACGAGTACGAGCTGGGCACGTGGAATGAGTGGCACATCATTTTTAATAACGGAAGCAGTCAATGGCTTTCAGACGCGCAGAATGAATACGTGGTCACCATGGCCGTAGAGGGACGCAAACTCCCGGCGGAGAAAGAAGTCAAAGTCAACCAGCATTACGTGTGGGACAACGTGCACTACACCGTGAGCACCATCACCAAGGCCCATTTCCGCGGCGTGGAAGGCGAACTTCCATTTCAATGCTGGGACAAAGAAGATGCCACATTCGTTGACCTGCGCTCGGAGACAGGTAATTTCGCCACTCTCGACTACGGCGACGAACAGCCAGCACTCTACTGCGGCAAGGCTGTAGAATTCGAAGACTTGCACATGAAAAATCTGCGAAGTTTCGAGGGATGGTGATGAACCCTGACGCGCCAGGCCTACCCAAACCCGCGGTTCCCAGGGTCAAAGCCTTAAACTGCCCTGGCTGCGGGGCCTCGCTGATGGTGAGGTCCTTTGACCAGGCGGTCACAATTGTTTGCAGCAGTTGCCATTCGATTCTGGATGCCAAAGATCCCAACCTAAAAATATTGCAGCAATTCAAACTGATCGAAGGCTCAGATGTACCGCTGATTCCGCTGGGCACGCGTGGGACCATACGAGGAACGCAATACGAAGTGATTGGGTTCCAACGGCGCACCATTCACGTGGATGGAATACCGTATAGCTGGCACGAGTATCTGCTGTTCAATCCTTACAAAGGGTTCCGTTACCTGACCGAATATGACGGGCATTGGAACGACGTGAGCACGCTTAGATCATTGCCCAATGTGGACAACGATACGCAAATCACGGTCAGGTATCTAGGAGAGACGTATAAACATTTCCAGACGGCGCAGGCGGCCACAACTTTTGTGCTGGGCGAGTTTCCCTGGCAAGTTCGCGTGGGCGAAAGCGCAACCGTCACGGACTACGTTTCCCCTCCGCGCGTGCTCTCTTGTGAACGGATGCAGAAGGAAGCAACGTGGTCCATGGGTGAGTACGTCACCGGCCAATATATCTGGAAGGCATTTGGATTGGCCGGGGACCCGCCGGAGCCGATTGGAGTCTACGAGAACCAACCCTCGCCGCTGAGCGCAAGCACAACTGCAATCTGGACTGCCTTCGGTATTTTCTTCGTGTGCATGATCATTATGATCGTCGCTTTTTATGGAACCGCCGGGCAACAACCGGTGCTTCAGCATTCCTATACTTTCGACCCCAATACATCCCCTGAGGAAGCGTCTTTCGTCAGCGATGAATTTCAACTGAAGGGACGCACCTCGGACGTGGAAGTCCAGACCAGCACGGACGTCAACAACAACTGGATTTATGTGAATTACGCGCTGATCAACGAGGACACAGGACAAGCCTACGACTTCGGCCGGGAAATAAGCTACTACCACGGATATGACGAAGACGGCTCCTGGTCGGAAGGGGACTCACAAGACACCGCGGTGGTGGGCAGTGTGCCTCCGGGAAACTACTACCTGCGGGTCGAGCCGGAATCAGACCGGGGAAACGGGCCCATCTCTTACACGGTCAGCCTGAAACGCGATGTACCCCAAATAAGCTTCTTCGGATTGGCGATCGCCGCTCTTATTGTTCCGGCCGGCCTGATTACATGGCGCTCGATGAACTTTGAGCATCTGCGCTGGGCGGAAAGCGACTACGGATCATCAGGAGATGACGATGACAGCGACAGTTCATCTTCTAAGGATGATGACGACGATAAAGACGTGATTTAAAACTTTGAGCCTTGGGGCTGGAGGATGAATAAGAATGATCGGCAGATTGTACATGGTCTATGGAGTTATCGTGCTGGCAGCACTGAGCATGGCCGAGTATCGTGGATGGAGTCTCATGTCGGCAAACGAGATTAAGAACGTTCCCAAATCGGTCCGCGACAATCCGGGCTCTTATCGTTCGGTTTACAGCAGCTACCACCATTACACCGGAGGAAAGTGAGATGAATCTTATCCCCATCAGCAACATCGTGAATGCAATTGTATTCGCGTTTCTCGGGATCCTGGTTTTTACCATCGCATTCGTCGTTTTGGACAAGCTGACACCTTATCACCTGTGGAAGGAAGTTGTGCAAGAGCACAACATCGCGCTGGCGATCCTGGTGGGAGCACTCTCCATTGGAATCTGCATCATCATTGCGGCCGCGGTGCACTAGGGCTTGGCGATCTTACTGTTCATCTCGATTCTCCTCATCGCCGCCTGCGGGCTGGTTTATGAGCTGATTGCAGGCACGCTCGCCAGTTATCTGCTGGGCGACAGCGTCTGGCAGTTCTCGACGATCATTGGCAGCTATCTGTTCGCCATGGGGATCGGGAGCGCCCTCTCACGCTATATCCAGCGGGGATTGGTTTACCGGTTCATTTGGATCGAATTAATGGTGGGCGTGGTCGGCGGCTTCTCGGCAGCAATTTTGTTTCTCGCCTTCGCCTATACACAGGGATTTCAGCTCATCCTGTATGCGATTGTCGTGGTCGTGGGAGTGCTGGTCGGCCTGGAAATCCCTTTGCTGATGCGGATCATTCGCGGCCGGTACCATTTTCGCGAAGTCGTGGCCCACGTGCTGACCTTCGATTACCTCGGGGCCCTGGGAGCCTCCCTGCTGTTTCCCATCATCCTCGTACCCCGGCTGGGCCTGGTGCGCTCCGCCATGCTGTTTGGAATTATCAATGGACTGGTCGCCCTGTGGGGCACGTTTCTTTTCTCTTCTCAACTGGCCCGGACGCGGGTCTTGCGCTGGGCGTGTGTCTTCGTACTTTGCGGCCTGAGTGTTGGCATGGTGGAAGCGAAGAAGATCACAGCCGTCGCCGAAGACAATATCTACGCCGACGAAATCATTTTCGCCCGCGATACCCGCTACCAGCACATTGTTCTTACCAAATGGAAAGACGACATCCGTTTGTTCCTCAACAGCCACCTGCAATTCAGCTCGCGCGATGAATATCGCTATCACGAAGCGCTGATTCATCCGGGACTCTCTGCGGTCCCCGCGCCAAGACACGTGCTCGTGCTCGGAGGCGGCGATGGCTTGGCGGTGCGCGAAATATTGAAGTACCCGCAGGTCGAGGACGTTACCCTGGTTGATCTTGATCCGGAGATGACCAGGCTGTTCTCCAGTCACGCCATGCTGATCGCGCTTAATCAGAAATCATTTCTTTCACCGCGCGTGCATATCATCAACGCAGATGCATTTCCATGGATTGATTCGAACAGCAACAGCTACGACTTCATTGTGGTGGATTTTCCTGACCCGACGAACTACTCGCTGGGCAAACTGTATACAACGGCGTTCTACAAGGGAGTGGCACGCCACCTCAGCGCGCAGGGCATTATGGTCGTGCAGAGCACCTCGCCCATGTTTTCACGCGACTCTTACTGGTGCATCGTGGAGACGCTGAAACAGACGGGGCTGCATGTTTATCCTTATCACGTGTACGTTCCGTCTTTCGGCGAGTGGGGGTTTGCCATGGCGTCGAGCAACGAGTATACGCCGCCTAAATCATTGCCCTCGGGATTGCGCTTCGTTACAACTGCCGGCCTGCCTTCCCTGTTCGATTTTCCGCCGGACATGGCCCCGATGCCCATGCCTCCGAACCGCCTCAACGATCAAGTGCTCATACGCGCTTACGATGAGGACTGGAAGGACATCAGTCATTGAAAACTTCACGCCGCGAATTCCTGGCATTGAGCAGCGCGGCCCTGGTGGGGCTTTCGGTCAAGTCTGACCGGCAGATCGAAGGCGCTTTCGTCAATGATTCCTTCGCCCTGGGACACATGCTGCGAGACCGCGCGCCCTTCCCAAAAACTGTGAGGGTCGAGAAGCATCCGGTGGTGATTGTGGGCGGCGGTATTGCAGGCTTGAGCGCCGCCTGGCGCCTGAACAAACGGCGCTTCACTGATTTCGTGCTGCTGGAGATGAATGAGCAAGCGGGAGGTAATTCGCGCTGGGGAGAAAACGAGATCACAGCTTATCCGTGGGGCGCACACTATGTTCCCGTTCCGGGAACGAAAGCAGTATACGTTCGCGAACTGTTTGAGGAGCTCGGAGTGCTCAAGAACGGCGAATGGGAAGAACGCTACCTCTGCTTTACGCCGAAAGAGCGGCTCTTCCTGCACGGCCGCTGGCAGGAAGGAATTGAGCCTGCCCTCGGTCTCACTCCCGAAGACAGAAGACAATTCCGGCACCTGGAACAATTGATTGGTGAATTTCGCGCAAGCGGAGAGTTCACCATCCCCATGGAACAGGGCCTCACTTCCAAATATGCATCGCTTGACCAGATCTCATTTTCCGATTGGCTGCATCAACAAGGGCTCAACTCGACAGTCCTGACCTGGTATATGAATTACTGCTGCCGCGATGACTTTGGCGCGCTGGCGGTGGACACATCAGCATGGGCCGGAGTCCATTACTTTGCGGCCCGAGAGGCGGAGGACAAGGGACCTATCACATGGCCGGAAGGAAATGGCTGGATCGTGCGCCGGCTGCTGGAGCGCGTTGGAAAATATATCCGGACCGCACAAGCGGTGCACCGCATTACGCCGCGTGGAAACAAGCTCAGCGTTTTTGCAGGAGAGACCGAATACCAGGCCGAAGCTGTGATCTTTGCGGCGCCAACATTTCTGGCCCCTTACTTGATCGAAGGCTTTACTCCGCTGCACGATTTTGAATACTCTCCGTGGCTGACGGCCAACATTACCCTGGAGCGAATTCCAGAACGCCACAACCAGGAGCCGACCTGGGACAACGTAGTCATGAACTCACCGACCCTGGGCTACGTTGATGCCATGCACCAGAGCCTGCGCACCAACATTGAACGGACCGTCTGGACATTTTATTGGGCGCTGGCGGAGGGCACTCCTTCGCAAAATCGCTATCTGCTGCTGAATAAGGATTGGCAATACTGGAAGGAAGCAATTCTTAGCGACTTGGAGCGGGTGCATCCCGACATCCGTAGTTGTGTTTCACGCATTGACCTGATGCGGATGGGACACGCCATGGTTCGTCCCAAAACGGGAGCCATCTTTTCCGCCGAACGCCGCAAACTCGCCCACCTTCACGGCCACATACTCTTTGCGAATTCTGACCTAAGTGGCTTTTCAATTTTTGAAGAAGCGCAATATCGCGGCGTGCGCGCGGCCGAGAAGACGCTCGAGATCGTCGGTTGAACCGCGCACAGATCACAATTGACGACGCCAGCATGCAGTCGGTGCCGCTGCGCATCCAGGAGTTGCAGATCCAGCACTTCTATAAGGCCGATCCGGAGTATGGACGCGGCGTGGCGCAAGGACTAGGCCTCAACGTTGATAAGGTCATGAAACAGAAGCAAGAGAGCGCTGCAGATTAAACTGTAGTTTCAAAACAGAGGGAGAGGAAGCCAGAGGCTTGCTCTCCCTTTGCAATTTTGAAAAGATTATGCAATCCAATCCCTAGGCCAGCATGCGTCCTTCGCGGGTAAGAGCTAACTCATTACATCTCTTGGCGAAGCGGGAGTACCACTGCTGCTTGAACTCGCGCATGACTTCAATCACATCGCGGCCTGATATCTCCAAAGTTTTTCCGTCGATCTCGAGCCAGACAGAAATATTGGTGGCGCCATGACCATCCGGCAGGAAAGAGATCCACTGCTGAACTATGTTTTGCATTTCGTGATGGATCCAGCCGATCCTGTTGGGCGGTGAAGAGCCGATGATTACACACTCAGTGTCGAATTTCAGGGGCCGGAGCATCTCCATGCTTACCCTGCTGCCGAGAACCCAAGGGTTTCCTTTTGTCCATTCAATTTCCCCGTAGGTACCGGGGACAAAAGAGTTCCAATTTTCCCAATCGGTGAAAACTCTCCAACAAAGGCCGGGATCGGCGCAGGTGTGAACGGTGAATTCGATTCGTTGCGGCAGTCGGCTGGGCATGGTGCAAACTCGAGACTGGCCCGTAAATCTCAGGAGAATTATACAAGCGAAGACAAGCGCCAACCGCGCGGATTTAATAATTTCACCACGGAGGCACAGAGACACGGAGAAAAGCAAACACAAGCCTGTACTGCTGGAATGGCTGTAACACAAGCCTAGAGCTTCTATGCAACAAGAGTACCGGTGGGTTCGCCGGTTTCTGTTTTTAATTCGGGGTCTTTACTTTGCGCGTCTTTGGCGTCTTTATCTTTATCCTCTTTGTCTTTAGCTTTATCTTGAGGGCTGGGGCTTTGCTGCGGGAGGATTTTTAGCAGCTCTCCCAGCTTGATGAACAACTCGCGCCGGCGGGCGGATTTCTCCTGCTGGTCTTTCTTCTGTTCATCTGGTTTGTTCTCACCCGGTTGTTGCTGATTTTTTTCCTGTTCTTGCCTGGCTTGTTCCCGCTCGTCCGCGTGTTGGGCATTTTTTTGTTCAGCCGGTGGAGCAGAGAGTTTTTGCATCAATTCGTAATAAATGTTCTGCGCCTTCCAGAAATCCACGTAGAAGGGCAGCATGCACCCGAGTTCAACGGTGGCGACCGCTTTTTGCAGCACCAGCAAATCATCGGGCTGGGATTCGAGACGCTTCATGATGCGCTCCACGGCCACGCGCGTGGCGAACCCGAGCGAACTGGCTTCAAAGGAAACCTGGTCACGCTTGGCAGCCTCGAGCAGCATGGCCACCTGCAGCAGATCAGGCTCGGGGGCCTGCAGCGCATGGCGCAGTTGCTGGTTGAGCACGAATTCGGCGGTGTGATGAAACACTGGCGGCTGGGGCGCGCCCAGCTCGGCCACAAAGCGCATAAGAGGCGCGTGCTTCTCGTAAACCCTGCGGTAACTGGCCTCAGATTCCTGCAAGGTGGTTTCGAGGATGCTCTGCACAATGGCCCGGCGCTGCTCGCTGAACAACGATTCCAGCGAATACACCGGCCCGCCAAAGCGCTCGTGTAACAGATCAAAAAGCGCGGGGTAATTCCCATTTTGGAAAGAAGCGGAGAACTCTTCGAGAAGGCTGTTGAAGCCGGTGGTCATGGCATGTAGATGCTGCACACCTGCCTGCACATGATGATCGCCAGTATGCAGGACGGCAAAGCGCAAATGGGCTTCTTCGGTGGTAATGCGCGAGCGAATGTTCACCTCACCCATGACCAAAGTCGCCGGCCCGGAGCGGACTTTGTGAAACTCCCTGGGATCAATCTCGTAGCAGAAAGTATTGGTCTTGCTCTCGCTGGGCAAAAACATACAGCTCAGGGCGTAGTGTGCCCCGACGTTTCGTAAATCAACGACCGCAGGTTTGATCCATTGCCGGTAGATCACACCGGCATCGCCCAGATGCGGCAAGTTGCTGGGAGCTTCTTCCAGCATCGTTATAAAGTGGCTGTGCAAAGCCAAACCCGGGAACAGTTCTTCGCCCAGTTGAAGCGCGCGCGCGGCGTACCGCATAACCTGCACAGTCTCAAGGCCGCTGACTTCATCGAAAAACCAGGCGCAGCTGGTGTACATGAGCATGAGATGGCGTTGCATCTCGAGCAGCTTGAGAACGGTGAGGCGCTGGGCAGCATCGAGCGGGCTGCGGGCGTGCTGCTCGAGAAAGCGATTGATATTGGAGAGCGAACGGTCGAGGACGATTTCAATGTAGGCATTGCGCGCCGCCCAAGGGTCGTGCAGCAGAGTGCCGGCCAGCTCCTCAAAGTGCTGGGCTAGTTTGTCGCGCAGCCAATCGAAGGCCTCGCGCAGCGGCGCGCGCCATTGCTGCCGCCAGCCGGGGCGCCCGGAGTTGCATCCGCAGTCGCTACGCCAGCGCTCGACGCCGTGAGAGCAGCTCCACGAACTTTTTTGCACGACCTCAACCTGATGCGCGGGAGGATGGTGCTCGAGAAACTCGCCATAGTTGGTGAGCTTCACCGACTCGTGATTGGACAAACGGTTGATGGTATAGGCGAGCGCCATGTCTCCGTGGGGGTGGTGGTGGCCGTAGCTTTCTCCATCGGTGGCAACGTGCACGAGCTGCGACCAGGTGCGCTTTTCCGAGAAGCCTGAGAGAAAACGCTGCACGAAATTTTCACCGCTGGAGAGCAGATGCTCAAATGCGATGGCCTGCGAGATAGGCCCATCGTAAAAAAAGAGGTTGATCTTCCGCCCGGAAGGAAGAATGCAAAGATATGCACGGGAAGGATCAATGCTGGCGTGGTGAAGCTCTTTCCAGCGGCGTCCACCGATGCGGCGCACGCGCGCAGCCTGGCGCGGCGCAAGAATAGTAAAACGGATGCCAACTTCGGCGAGGACTTCTAACGTTTCGTTGTCCACCGCGGTTTCGGGGAGCCACATGCCTTCAGGAGCCCGTCCGAAGCGGCGTTCGAAATCACGAATCCCCCATAAGACCTGCGTCTTCTTATCGCGCAGGTTGGCCAGCGGCAGAATCATGTGGTTGTAGGCCTGGGCGATAGCTGATCCGTGACCGCCAAAACGTTCGCGGCTTACGCGGTCGGCTTCAAGAATAGCGCGATAGATTTCGGGTTGCTGCAATTCCATCCAGGAGAGGAGCGTGGGCCCGAAGTTGAAACTGATGTTGGAATAATTATTGACGATGCGCTCGATGCGCTTTTCGGAATCCAGAATGCGCGAAGCGGAGTTGGGCGCATAACACTCGGCGGTAATGCGCTGGTTCCAGTCGTGAAAGGGATAGGCGGAGTCCTGGACTTCGATCTCCTCCAGCCAGGGATTCTCGCGCGGAGGCTGATAGAAATGCGCATGAATACAGACGTACTTGCGAGTCTCGGGAGAAGCCCCGTTACTGGTGGAGGAGGGCGTCTCCGTTAACGGCTCATGTGAAGATTGCATGACTAATACTATTATCCACAGCTTACAGCATTTGGCACTGGTTAGCAGTCAGCACTCAAGTATTCAGCCAAAGACACCGCTCACCGCGGATTTCACCGATTACGTGGATGAATGGCATTTATAATCTCATTCCTGCGGGGTATTTCGTGACGGTGGTTGCTACAGAATGTCCGATTTGCAATGGCACGGGTTGGAAGCCGGTAACGGATTCCAGCGCCGACGTCTCTTCAGACGCGGCGAAACGTCCGGGGCGCGTGACCCGGTGCGATTGCATCCTCAAAAAGCGGACAGGACTCATGCTGCAGCAGGCGTACATTCCAGCGCGCTATGAGCATTGCGAGTTGCGGGAGTTCGTCACGAAAACTTCAGGAAGCAATCCGTCGCTGGAAGCTGCATTGCTGGCAGCGGAGAGCTTCGTGAAGGAATACCCGATAGAGAAAACCGGGCTACTGTTCATTGGACCCATCGGAGTGGGCAAGACGCACCTGGCGGTGGGAATTGTGCGCGAACTGGTCCTGCAAAAAAGTGTTCCCTGCCTGTTCTATGACTACCGCGAGCTGCTGAAAGAAATACAGAACTCCTACAACCCTACCGTCAACACCACGGAGATGGCCATTTTGCGGCCGGTGTTCGAGGCTGAGGTCCTGGTGCTCGACGAGCTGGGCGCGGTGAAGCCGAGCGAGTGGGTGTGGGACACGGTCAGCCTTATCCTTAATACCCGGTACAACGACAAGCGCACTACCATTATTACGACGAACTTTCCCGATCAGCCGCCGGCGATGGCCGATGGCCCCCGCGACTTAACAGCACGTAATCAAGCCGCACGAGCAGTCCGCGAAGAAACCCTGGGTGACCGCATCGGCGAACGCATGCGCTCGCGGCTGCACGAGATGTGCCGCAAAGTCGAGATGCAGGGCAGTGATTTCCGGCAGCGCGTGCGCAGTACAAGCCTTCGATAAATAGTTTTTTACCACAGAGGCACAGAGAAGAAACCCTCAGTCAAGCACCTCGTACTATCTCTTCCCATGCTTCTTCTGCATTTGCGATGACTTCACAATCACAATAGCCACCATGTTCTTCCAACCATGTAATTACTTTTTGTAATGGCAAGCCAGCAGTCGAGAGAAATGCATGAGTATGGGTTAGAGTGTGATCACAAGCTGTTGCCGACAACTTCTCGTCAACATAGTCGAATAGCTCGTGCATTGCTGTGTTATTTAGAGGCAGACGTGCTCTTTCGATCTCACGTTCGCTTTGTTTGACTTGTCGGCTTAATAACTTGCATCGCTCTTTTTCTTCCTTGGAAGTCATTTCTGCCCCCTTCAAACGAATACTGCACCTATGAGCGTGAAAGCTAGCCACCCATTTTGGGATGCTGCAAATGAAACCCCGTGGCATCCTGATAGGCTTTGGCCAAAGCGAGCATCTTAGCTTCGCCGTAGAGTTGACCCAAAAAAGTAAGACTCACGGGTGTGCCCGGGCCGCCTGGCTCCAGATCGCCGTTGTCGAGCACGTGGGGCACGGGAGCATCATCGCCGCGGAAACCGTTGGGCAGAATGACTGCCGGGTGTCCGGTAAGGTTGGTGACGACAAGTTGCGTGGTTCCGGTAGGAGCAACGATTACATCGAACTGGTCGAAAATTTTGGCCATGGCTTCGATCGCCATCATGCGAGCGCGGTTGGCCTGAATGTACTCGACCGCGGGGATGAAGCGTGCCGCACGGAATATATTGGGCCAGTCGTTTTTGGATTGTTGTGTAAGCAGCTTGTCACGTCCACTGCGGGTCAGATCATCAAATGCCGCGGCGGCTTCGGCGAGCAAAATTGCGCGCATCGCACCGTAAGGCAGATCGGGAAGCTCGACCGGAACAAGCTTCACGCCCATGCCGCGGAGCTTGGCGAGGGCGGCATCGTTGAAGCGCTGATCGTATTCGAGGCGGAGACGGCCGCGCGCCGTGTCAGCGGCATCTTGCTCGCGTTTCTTTTTTTCTTCCGCTGAAAGTTCTTTTTCGTCTTTTGGTGGCTCCGGCGGCTTGGGCGGAGGCGGCAATTCAAAATCCTTCTTCAGATAACCCACACGTAGGGTGCGCCAGTTGAGACCAGCATCCCAGTTGAAGGCGGCGTTACGCACGGTGCGGTCGTGGCCATCGGGACCGTAGATTGCATTGAACACGATTGCACAATCTTCGACGGCGCGGCAGAGAACGCCGAGCTTATCCATGGTCCAGGAGAGGGCCATAGCGCCGGTGCGGGGCACGCGTCCGAAGGTCGGACGCAATCCGGTTACGCCGCAACGGGTGGAAGGCGAAGAGACGGAGCCGAGTGTTTCTGATCCGATGGCGAAGGCGACGCATCCGGCAGAGGTGGCTGAGGCCGAGCCTGCAGACGACCCGCTGGAGCCTTGCGCGGTGTTCCAGGGGTTGCGGGTCATACCTCCGAACCATTTATCGCCCTGAGCGAGAGCACCCAAGGTGAGTTTGGCAATGAGCACGGCACCGGCTGCATCGAGGCGCTGTACGACAGTGGCATCCTCGTCTATCACCTGGGTCTCGAAGCCGCCCGCGCCCCAGGTAGTGTTGTATTCCTTCACTGCAAGCAGGTCTTTGGCGCCCCAGGGCAGGCCGTGCAGTGGACCGCGATATTTTCCCGCTGCGATTTCGCGGTCGGCCTCTTTGGCTTTGGCCAGAGCGCGATCTTCGGTAAAGGTGATCACAAACTTAAGCGTAGGATCGTAGCGTTTGAGGCGCTCCAGGTACATCTGGGTTAGCGCGGTGGATGAAACTTTTTTGCTCCTGACCAATTCGGCAAGCTGGGGCACGGAGTGGAAGGCCACATCTTCAATGTCCTTCGGCGCTGCGCTAGTGTGAACAGCGGGAGCGTGTGGGTTGAGTGCGCTGGAAAGTTTCATGGGCTGGCGAAGGGTGCTGAGCTTCATCCCCGAAGGCACAGGATCAAACACCAGCGCGGGCGCAACCTGGTTGGGAATGTGCAAAGCATAAACGGCATCGTAGCCTTTGACGTATCCGTTGAGCGAATCGAGCATCATGTCTTTGTACTCATCGGCGATGTGAACCCCGGCGATGGCGGCGGCATGATCAATCATGTCACGGGTGATGGGGATTTTTGGCTTTGCAGGTTTCGCGGCTGCGTCTTTTTGTTCTGTACTTTTTTGTGCGGTGTCTTTCTGTTCGGCGCTTTTTGGCTCGGCGTCTTTCTGCGCTGCGAGGGCCCAAAGCGTCCCAGGAAACAACGTGGTGGCCAGGCCAAAACGTGAGCAGACGGCAATGAGAGACCTGCGATCCAGCATGCGTCCTCCAAATGTGTCTCAAGACTGAGGGTCTAAATGGATGGCCATTATAGAGCAGCCGTCACGATTCAGCACGGGGTTCAGCGGCACTTCATCAGGTTTGGCCGCCGGTCATAGGCGAGAGTAAAAGGTCCCAGCTTTTCTTTTTCCAGAACGACCGTGAGCGTCATGGTCTTCCCATCGGTGTGCCCTGTATAACGGGCCTGGCTGGCGCTGTCGTTTTCATTGTCACGCACCGGTCCGCCATGTTCCGCTGAGAAGGTCCCACTCAAATCGAAATTGCCCTTCCGGTCGGGCGTCACGGGTTGCGTGATCCGGCCATGCCCACAATCGAACTCGACCTCCGCGCCGCCCTTGGTTACTTCCAGAATTACGTGATCGCCGCCCCACGTACCGGTTGACACAGCCTGTGTTTTTGCACTGGCGGTGGCATGAATGCAGGCAACCTGAAAGCCAGTCGAATGCCAGATCAGGACCAGGGCGAGCGAAAAACTGGGGAGTAACGCAAAAAACTTCATGGCGGAACCTCTCGGAGACCATTCTGTATCTTAAATATCTTTAGTATAGGCCACACGCTATTGATCCATAGAACAACTTCATCAGATTGGTCTCCTGATTGTTCTGATGGTTTGCTCTGACGACCCCACGGGTGCTGAAAAAGCTGTTGCCCACCCCCCTTCTGAACTGGTACCCTTCTTCGTCCCTCGATTCAATCTTTAGACTAGTTGGAGGCTCGGATGATCGCCACTCATCGCAGGCTCACGCTCCGGATACTGGTTTCGGTGTTCCTGTCGTTGTGTTTTTGCCTAACAACATTCGCCCAATCTTCCCAGTCCATCCAATCTGAAGGACTACCCAGCGTGGATCCCAGCTTTAGGGTGATGACCCACCCTGTGGAACATCGCTTACAGCGCGGCAGACCCTTCAACGGCGATGTGCGCACATTGCCGCAGATAGCGCCGAAGAAATTTGAGCGACCGGAGTTTGAAGAGCCGGAGATCACGCCGGTTCCCTATCCGGGAACGGCGGCACCTCCCCAAACCAGCACTTCGCTGGTCACCAGCGGGGGCCCGACGATGAACCCGCCTGCTCCCTCGGCGAGCAACAGTTTTGAGGGGCTTGATTTCACCAACTGGGGCGCGGGACATCCACCCGATACAAACGGCGATGTGGGACCGACCGACTACGTTCAGACCATCAACACCTCGGTCGGCATTTACCGTAAGAGTGACGGGGTTCGCCTGGCGGCATTTACTTTCAACACTCTGATGAGCCAGGGCAACTTTGGTAACTTGTGCGACACCAACAATTTCGGCGATCCAGTAGTCGTGTATGACACGTTTGAGGACCGTTGGATCATCACCGATTTCGCTTTCATACTCAGTGGGGGCAACATTGTGGCCCCCGCATTCCAGTGCTTCGCGGTCTCCAAGTCAGGCGATCCTGTTGCCGGGGGCTGGAATTTCTACTCCATTCGGGTCAACGATGCATTTCCTGACTACCCCAAGTTCGGCATCTGGTCCGACGGCCTATATATGTCGGCCAACATGTTTGGTTTCGGCGCTGGTGGCGCGTTCCATAATGTCCGGGTGTGGGCGTTCAACAAAGCCCAGATGTACGCAGGCGCACCAAGCGTACAAATCCTCTCATTTGACGCTCCCGCTGCTGAATTTACCCTGCTTCCCAGCAATGCGCGACTGCAGACGGGCACGCCGCCAACGGGAAGCCCGAACTACTTCGCGGTCGTGGCGCAATTTCTCAATGTGGTCAGCGTCTATAAGTTCCACGTGGACTGGAACCATATTTCTACTTCTACATTCAGCGGCCCCTTCCAATCTCTTACTGCCACGAGTTGGAGTCAATTACTGGCTGCCAATCGGACTGAACAGTCGCCCGGTAATAAACTTGACACGCTGTATTTCCGGCTGATGGTGCAGAACCAGTACACCAATATTGGCGGGGCCGAGTCGTTGTGGAATTCGCATACTGTGGGCGCCTCTGGAGCCACGTCAGCGCAATCAGCGCCCCGCTTTTACCAGGTTGACGTGACTGGCGGAACGGTTGCGGCCAATGCAACCCAGGCTTTTACCTACAGCCCTGACGCTACAGTTTTCCGGTTCATGCCCAGCGTGGAGGTGGATCGCGCGGGAGACATGGCTATGGGCTACAGCGCGACGAACGCTACTTTAAATCCGGCAATCCGTTACGCGGGACGCCTGGCCGGCGACGCAGTAAATTCGATTACCCAAACTGAGACATCGCTGATTGAAGGGACGGGAACGCAATCGGGGAATTGTGGATCCTCTAGTTGTACCCGTTGGGGCGATTATAGCGCTATGACGCTTGATCCCGACGGCTGCACCTTTTGGTATACCAACATGTATTACCAGACCACGGGACTGGCTTTCAACACCCGTATCGGCGCGTTCAGCTTTCCGAGTTGCACGCCCGTAGCAACTGGCACGTTGCAAGGCACAGTAACAGCGTCGGGCAGCGGCACTCCGATCAGTGGCGCAACCGTGGCCCTGGGAAGCAGAACTACAACTACCGCCGTAGATGGCACTTACTCGTTCACCAGCCTTCCTTCCGGCACTTATCCCAGCATTACGGCGAGCTTTCCTGGTTTCAATTCCAGTACGGCAACCAATATCGTTATAAGCGATGGATTGACCACCACGCAGGATTTCTCCCTGGCGCTTGCCCCAACCAGCGGCTGCCTGGTGGATACAACCCAGGCGGACTTCCAGGCTGGTGTGCCCACCAATTGCGACCTCACCAGCAGCCCGGGCGATGTCATTCTGCTGAATGCCCCTAGCATTGATCAGCAAAACACTACGCTTGGGAATAACGGCGTTGGAATCACGATCACGACCTTTGGAGGCCAGACATTTACCCCTGCTGTTACGGGTCAGCTCACGCGGGCCGATATCAATTTGTTCTGCAGCGGCTGTACCGGCACAACGCCTAATCTCACTCTCTCACTCAGGGCGACAAGCGGCGGCCTGCCTACAGGAGCCGATTTGGCATCAGCGACAATTACAGGATTTTCCAGCGGCGCCGCGGTCTTCTACACTGCCAATTTCAGCAGTCCACCCACGCTCACAGCAGGAACACAGTACGCATTGGTAATACGCCCGACCGTGAATCCCTCACCAGGAACCTACGCACTCACCCGGAGCGGCACGTCTACACTCGGCGCCGATGTCTATGCGGGTGGAACTCGGGTGTCCGGGGCCACCAGTGGTACCGTCTGGTCAATCCCAACGACGGGCGGGGTGACGACCGACGCTGGCTTCAAGGTCTTCATGCAGACTGGCTTCGCGCCATCCGGCACTTTTGTTTCATCGATCAAAGACGCCAATCCATCTGCTGGAGCAACGGCCACTTGGGGTACGCTTTCCTGGAATGCAGCTACGCCAACGAATACGAACATTCAATTCCAGGCGGCAGCCAGTAATAGCATTTCCGGGCCGTTCAGTTTTGTTGGACCGGATGGCACAGCAGGAACTTTCTTCACCAATGGCGGGTCGCTGGCACAGTTCAACGGGAACCGTTATCTCAAATACCAGGCATCACTGACCACAACAGACAGCACTGTCACCCCGACCTTGAACGACGTGACAGCATGCTTCAGCACCATCTCGGGTTTTGCTCCGCCAACCATCGCTAAGGCTTTTGGTGCGTCCACAATTCCGCTGACCGGGACCACTTCCCTAAGATTCACAATCGACAATCCCAACGCAAGCGCTTCTCTGAGTGGAATTGGATTCAGCGACACGCTGCCAGCGGGATTGGTGGTAGCGAATCCCAACGGACTGACCGGCTCGTGCGGAGGCGGAACCATTACGGCTGCCGCTGGTTCGAACAGCATCAGCCTCTCCGGTGCAGCTTTGGCGGCGACCGGAGGATGCAGCTTCGCGGTAAATGTCACTGGCATCAGCGCTGGGATACAGAACAACACTACAGGTACGATCACTTCCAACGAGAGCGGAGCAGGCAGCACAGCCTCGGCCTCGCTGACTGTCAACCAGGCCAGCACTTCGACAACCGTGGCTTCCAGCAGTAATCCCTCGGTCTTTGGGCAGTCTGTGACCTTCACGGCCACGGTTTCGTCGGGAGCAGGGACACCAACCGGCACGGTGACGTTCCTCGATGGCGGCAGCCCGATTGGCACCGGAACACTGAGCGGAGGCGTAGCCACTTTCACGACTTCTGCTTTAGCAGTGGGCAGTCACGTCATCACCACCAGCTACGGCGGCGATGCGAACTTCACTGGCAGTACGGGATCGTTGAATACCAACCCACAGGTTGTCATCGCTCCGCCGACCATTAGCAAAGTCTTCGGCGCGGCCAGCATTCCGTTGAACGGCACAACCTCGCTGAGCTTCACCATCAACAACCCCAACACTTCAACCGCGCTAACCGGCGTCGGCTTCGGCGATACGCTGCCGGCAGGCCTGGTAGTGGCGAATCCGAACAACCTTACGGGAAGCTGCGGCGGAGGAACGATCACCGCAGTCGCGGGGACGAACAGCATCAGCTTGTCGGGAGCAACTCTGGCAGCAAGCAGCGGATGCACATTCTCGGTCAATGTCACCGGCGTCACTGCTGGCAACCAGAACAACACCACCGGCAATGTGACCTCAACCGAGGGCGGCGCCGGCGGCACAGCTTCAGCCTCCATCACAGTGGTTGCACCGCCTTCGATTGCCAAGGCCTTCAACCCGGCGACCATCGCGCTGAATGCCACCACGTCGCTGACCTTTACCATCACCAATCCTGGCGCCAATACCGTACCTCTGACAGGAGTGGCTTTTACTGACACGCTGCCCACCGGGCTTACCGTCGCCGATTCCTCGGCCAGCGCCTGTGGCGGGACCTTAACTACAACCAATCCCACGGGCATTGCCCTGGCGGGCGCGACCATTGATGCGAACAGCCAGTGCCAGTTCAGCATGACCGTAACCGGAGCGGCGGCAGGCATCTACAGCAACACCACCGGTAACGTGACTTCGACCAATGGCGGCACGGGTAACACTGCATCATCCAGCCTGACGGTGGCCGCGCCTCCGACCATCAGCAAGACATTCGGCGTGCCAACGATTCCGCTGAACGGGACAACCTCGCTGAGCTTCACCATCAATAACCCGAACACATCAACTCTGACCGGCGTCGGATTTAGTGACACACTGCCTGCAGGCCTGTTAGTAGCAAATCCAAATAACCTTACGGGAAGCTGCGGCGAAGGAACGATCACCGCAGTCGCGGGGACGAACAGCATCAGCTTGTCGGGAGCAACTCTGACAGCGAGCAGCGGATGCACATTCTCGGTGGATGTGACCGGAACCAGCGCGGGAGTCCAGAACAACACCACCGGCAACGTGACCTCAACCGAGGGCGGCGCCGGCGGCACAGCTTCAGCCTCCATCACAGTGGTTGCACCGCCTTCGATTGCCAAGGCCTTCAACCCGGTGACCATCGCGCTGAATACCACCACGTCGCTGACCTTTACCATCACCAATCCTGGCGCCAATACCGTACCGCTGACGGGCGTGGCTTTTACCGACACGCTGCCGATAGGGCTCACCGTTGCCAATTCTTCGGCCACCACCTGTGGCGGCACATTGACGACAACCTCTCCGACCGGCATCGCTCTTACTGGCGCGACCATCAACACAAACAGCCAGTGCCAGTTCAGCGTGACCGTAACCGGAGCGGCGGCAGGCAACTACAGCAACACCACCGGCAACGTGACTTCGACCAATGGCGGCACGGGTAACACTGCATCATCCAGCCTGACAGTGGCCGCGCCTCCGACCATCGCCAAGTCATTCGGCGCACTCACGATTCCGCTGAACGGCACTACATCGCTGAGCTTCACCATCACCAATCCGAACACAGGCGTCGCGCTGAACGGTGTGTCGTTTACCGATAGTCTGCCGGCCGGCCTGGTGGTAGCCACGCCTGGCAACCTGAACAACACTTGCGGCGGCGGCGCCACGGCGGTTGATGGATCGGGCTCCGTGAACCTGACGGGCGTGACCCTGGCGGCGAGCGCTTCCTGCACTCTCTCGGTAAACGTAACTGGGACAACCGCAGGCGTGAAGAACAACAGCGTCACTGTGACTTCCACCGAGGGCGGCACAGGAAATACTTCCAACGTCAGCATCACAGTGGTAGCGCCGCCGACCATCAGCAACGCGTTCGCTGTAGGCAGCATTCCGTTGAGCGGCACCACCACGCTGACATTTACCGTCAACAACCCCAACACTTCAACCACCCTGACTGGCGTCGCGTTCAGCGATACGCTGCCCTCGGCTACCGGGACCCTGGTCGTAGCCAATACGCCCAACGTGAGCAACACCTGCGGCGGCTCGGTAACGGCGACCGCCGGAACCAACCTCATCAGTCTTTCCGGCGGAAGCGTAAACCAAAGTGCATCGTGCACGCTGAGTGTGGACGTGCGGGGAACAGTGGCCGGAGACGCCAATAACACCACAGGCGCGATTACTTCGACCGAGGGGGGCACGGGTGCGACCAGCAATACTGCGACCCTGAGTGTGGTAGCACCGCCGACGATTCAGAAGGCATTTGGCGCGGCCAATCTCCCGCTGAATGGAACGACGACGCTGACCTTCACGATTGGCAATCCAGCGGCCAATACGACGGCAGAGAGCGGAGTAGCGTTCACAGACACGTTGACGAATGGGCTGCAAGTAGCCGGGACACCCGGCGTGAGCAACACTTGCGGCGGGGCAGTGACGGCGGCGGCGGGAAGCACCAGCATCAGCCTGACGGGCGGGAGCATCGCGACGCCGGGGACCTCTTGCACCATCGCAGTGAACGTGACCGGGACGCAGACCGGGATTATTCCCAACACCACCGGTGCAGTGAGCTCGACGAACGGCGGCACGGGCGCGGCCAGCAACACGGCGACTTTGACAGTCGCCAGTCCGCCGACGATCACCAAGGCGTTTAATCCCACCAGCATTGCGTTGAACAGCAGCAGCACGCTGAGCTTCACAATTAACAATCCGAATACCAACGTTGCCCTGAGCGGCGTGGCGTTTGGCGACGTGCTGCCTGCGGGCCTGGTGGTAGCGGCGACGCCCAACGTGACCGGATCCTGCGGCAGCGGCACGATCACCGCGGCAGCCGGAAGCGGCACCGTCAGCCTCGCGGGCGGAACGTTAACCGCATCACCAGGGGCGGGATCATCGTGCACGTTCTCGGTAAGCGTGACCGGAACAACCGCGGGTGTGAAGAACAACAGCGTTGTGGTAACTTCCACAGAAGGCGGAACGGGCAACACTGCCAATGCCTCGGTCACGGTGGTAGCGCCGCCGACCATCAGCAAGGCCTTCACTCCGGCCAGCGTTCCGTTGAATTCGAGCAGCTCACTGAGCTTTACCATCACCAACCCAAATACCGCCAGCGCGCTGAGCGGAGTGGGTTTCAGCGACAACTTGCCGGCGGGCGTAGTTGTAGCCGCAACACCGAACCTAACCGGCTCCTGCGGTAGTGGCACGATTACAGCGACAGCGGGAAGCGGCACCATCAGCCTGGCTGGCGGAACGCTGACCGCATCACCGGCAGCCGGATCGTCATGCACGTTCTCTGTGAACGTGACCGGTACAACGGCCGGAAGCAAGAGCAACACCACGGGCGCAGTAACGTCGACGGAAGGCGGAACGGGCGCGACCAGCAACACGGCGATCCTGACCGTAGTAGCGGCGCCCTCGATTGCCAAAGCTTTCAATCCAGCCGCAATTGGATTGAATGCGACGACATCGCTGACCTTCACCATCACAAATCCAGCGGCCAACACGGCCGTCCTGACGGGAGTGGGATTCAGTGACACTCTGCCTGCAGGGCTGACGGTTGCCAATAGCTCGTCCAGCACCTGCGGCGGAACCCTGACTACGACAGCTCCGACGGGAATCGTCCTGAGCGGCGCGAGTGTTGCGGTGAACAGCCAATGCGTGTTCAGCGTGACCGTGACCGGCGCAGCTTCCGGCAAGTACACCAATACTACGGGGCCGGTAAGTTCCAGCAATGGCGGCACCGGCAACACCGCCAGCGCTAACCTGAGCGTTGCTGCGCTTCCGAGCATCACCAAGTTCTTCGGGGTGCAGAGGATTGCCCTCAACGGCAACACGAGCATGACCTTGACCATCGGCAATTCGAATGCCTTTGCGCTGACCGGCATCGCCGTTAGCGACAACTTCCCCGCGGGACTGGTGGTCAACACCCCGCCCGGGGTTGTCAACAACTGCGGTGGCACATTCACTGCCGTGGCGGGATCGGGTTCGGTGAGCTTGTCGGGTGTCTCTCTGGCGGGAGCCAGCACCACCTGCGACGTCACCGTTTTAGTGCAGGGAACCACGCCTGGCCTGAAGGTGAACACCACCGGGGCCATTTCTTCCAATGAAAGCGGCCCGGGCGGTACGGCCACCGATAGCCTGAACGTGCTCATTCCCCCAACCTTGGCCAAGGCATTCGGAGCGGCAACCGTCGCCGTAGGCGCCAACACCAGCCTCACCTTTACCATCAACAATCCCAATGGCGTGAATCTCGACAATCTGGGATTCACCGACAATCTACCGGCCGGGCTGGTCATCGCCACGCCCAACGGCCTGGCGGGTACCTGTCTCGCTGCCGCTGGGCCGGTGTTGAACCCCGGAGTGGCCTCTGCGACCTCCGGAACAGGTAATATCAACTTGTCTTCGTTGACCCTGGCGAACGGTTCGTGCTCTTTCTCCATCAACATCACCGGCACCACCACAGGTAATAAGGTCAACACCACCAGCACCATCACCGGCACATTCGATGACGGCAGCGGCACCTTCATTGGCATCACGGGCGGAACCGCCACCGCGAGCATCGCAGTGTTAGGGCCGCCATCGATCGCCAAAGCCTTCGGAGCAACCAGCGTTCCGTTGAGTGGAACCACCTCGCTGACCTTTACCATCACCAATCCTGGGATCAACCTTGCTGCTCTGAGCGGAGTTGCATTTACCGACAATTTGCCGGCCGGGATCGTCGTGGCCACGCCCAATGGATTAGTCAACAATTGCGGTGGAACGGCAACGGCGGTGGCGGGCTCGGGAAGCGTGTCGCTGACCGGGGCCGGCATCGCAACCAGCAGCAACTGCACGCTGATCGTGAACGTAACCGGAACCACGAATGGCACCAAGAACAACATCACCGGCGCCGTGACCGCAACCAATGGCGGTACGGGAAACACGGCATCAGCCAGCATCGTGGTGGGCCCGGCGGCGGATATTTCTGTCACTCTGACGCACGCACCCGATCCTGCTGCAATTGGCGGCAAGTTGAAGTTTGTGGCCACCGTAACCAATAACGGTCCTGACACTGCGAATGTGACTTTGACGGAGAGCTTTACAGGAAAGCAGTACCTGGTTTCCGCAATCGCAAGCGTGGGCACGTGTGGCGCGACCGAGCCGGTCAGCTGCACCCTGTCGGGCATGGGTAACGGCGAGACCCGGCAGGTCACTATTATCGTCACGCCGCTGCTGGGAAGGAACGTCACCGCGAACGTCACCGTGGCACCGGATGCGGGCACGCCTGATCCGAACAACGGCAACAACAGCGCCACAAGCACGGCGCGAATCAGGTTCAAGCCACAGAAGTTCTGAAGAAGCAGTCAGTAATCAGCATCCAGCCAAACAGATGGGCTGGCCTGATAACGGAAGATAGAGCAATGCACCACGAAGGCACAGAGATGGAATTCTCTGTGCCTTTGTGCTTTTGCCGCGATTACGCCTGCCGGCATCTCGAATGCTATGAAGTGGCGCTTCAAAACATAGCCAAACCCGCCCGGCGGCTTCCGCGAAAGAGTGGCAGCCCCCGGCCTCGCTTCTCGCCGATCTCCACTTTTTCCAGGTACGTGCAATGCCGTTCTATGTCGTGCTTTGTCGCCGCGCCAGCCAGCCGCAGCCGCATGCAACCATGGCATACTGCTTCGTCGCTCGGTGGCAGCATGAGAGCAAAGGGAGTTATGCCGGTGAAGGTCCTGGTCAATTTTCATAAATAACGTGCCATAGACGTAACCCTGTGGTGACACATTGGTAACAAATGGCTGATAAGAATCAACCTGTATCCTGAGTTGGAAATTAACCTGCTCGGGAACTGTTTGGTAGTAGAACGCTGCTGAGACGGAAAGCCAATCTTTGCACGCGGCTGCAAGTTCCAGCCACTGCCGCGTTCTATGGTTGTAGAAAGTAGGAGAAAGGCGACTGCGGCGTCTTCAATCTTGAGGCGCCGCAGCTTCTTAAGCCGTTCCGGCAGTGAGCGTTTGCCGGCTCCGGAGTCAGTTAAAAGACGCCCGAACGGCGGGGCCCGAGATTTTCATGTTACGGCTGCAAGTTTCGTTAAGTAGAGCGTTCTATTTAGGGAAAGCCTTGGGACAGGTGGCGCGCCAAGTTGCATTGACAACTCTCGGCGGCATCGCTATAGTCCCCTGTACCTTCCCAGCATTTACGTAGACCGATAGTAGATAGGGTCAAGTAATACTCTCCGCTGTTGTCCGGCACGTCCCAAGCTGCTATTGAGCTGCGCAACCATCAAACTATATGTCCCTGCAACCAGAGGTAAGACAGATGATATTGCTGCGGCAACTTCGCTCATTCTGGCTGTCTTCGACAATCGTTCTCGCCCTGTTCATGATGACAGCAATCGTCTCGGTGCGCGCCCAAGTCGCACAAGACACAGATACAACAGACACAGACGTGAAATTCCACAAGTTTCAACCTAAAGTGCCGCCAGAACAGGCGGCGCCGACAGCGGCAGCGCGGCGTCCGGGCCCGGCTGGGATGAGCACGGCCGCAGCGCAGCAGATCCAGGCGCTGGAGCAAGAGAAAGACTCGCGTACCCCAGCGCAGCAGAAAATTGATTCCAACGTTCTCTATACGATAAGGATGCTGCAGGGAAAGCCGGCTGCGCCCGGCGTGCCTTACCTTTACACCGGCATTGATCTCGACCAGAACAATAATGTGGTGGTGGATATCGTCGCGCATGTTACCGACCGGTTGCTGCAACAACTGAACTCTGCGGGAGCCCTGGTTCTGTATTCCAACCCGGCGCTGCGCAGCATTCGCGCGATCATTCCTCCGGACCAGATGGAAAATATTGCCGCCTCGCCGGATGTCATCTTTATCTGGCCCAAGCAAGAAGCTATGACGCACGGGGCGAGCGCACATGAGGGCGCGGCGGAGAACGGTGCCTTGCACCGTTGGGCCGTGGCCCCGGGCTTCGAACAGCGGGCAGCTCTCCTGCGAAAACAATTATCCATGCTACCCGTTTTGGGAATCATAAACACAGGACAAGGGAGTGTTACCACGGAAGGCGATGCGACACACCGCGCCTTCGACGCGCGGGGCGTCTTCGGAATCAATGGAAGCGGTCTGAAGATTGGCGTTCTATCCAGCGGAGTCACCAGCCTGGCCGCGAGCCAGGCCACCGGCGATCTGCCCCCGACTTGCGGAAGTGGGGCATCGCCGTGTGTTACTGTGCTGGCGGGACAAACCGGCTCCGGCGATGAAGGCACGGCCATGATGGAGATCATCTACGACATGGCGCCAGGCGCAAACCTATACTTCGCCACAGCGCTCCCGACCATCACCAATTTTGCGCAGAACATCCGCGACCTGCGAGCAGCCGGTTGCGACATCATTGTTGATGATGTCTTTTACTTCGTCGAAACCCCGTTCCAGGAAGGCCAGGCGCCAACTGTGCTCTCTACGACCAACGGTGGCGTGGTTATTCAGGCGGTCAATGACGTGGTCGCCGACGGCGCACTATACTTCTCTTCCGCTGGAAACGAGGGCAACCTGGATGATGGCACCTCGGGCACCTATGAAGGCGACTTTAACCCGGTGGCCTCCAGCCCTCCTTTGCCCGCCGGTAACGTCCACAATTTTGGCAGCACGCCCTATGACACCATTACCCGGCCGGGTTCTCCAATTGATCTGTTCTGGGCCGACCCTCTGGGCGGCTCTAACAATGATTACGACCTCTACCTGCTCGATTCCACAAGCAGCACTATTCTGGCTTCCTCTACCAACATCCAGAACGGAACCCAGGATCCGTTCGAGCAGGTGTCCTTGCAGCCTAACGCGAGCCGCATTGTCGTCTTCCAGAAAGCCGGAGCGAATAACCGGTTTTTCCACTTGGCCAACATACGTGGCAGACTGGCGGTCGCCACGGCGGGAGAAACGCATGGCCACTCGGCGGCCGCCGGAGCTTATACGGTCGCGGCCACACCTGCGGCGGCAGCATTCAGCATCGGTTATCCGATAGGGCCTTTCCCCAATCGCTTCAATTCCACCAACCAGGTGGAGTTGTTCACCTCCGATGGGCCCCGCCACATATTTTTCAATGGAGATTCATCGTCCATCACTCCGGGAAACCTCACATCTACAGGTGGCGCTGTGCTGAACAAGCCAGATATTACCGCTGCCGATGGCGTCTCGGTGACCGGAGTGGGAGGGTTCGGAAGTCCATTCTTCGGCACTTCGGCAGCAGCGCCCAGTGCGGCAGCGGTGGCAGCGTTGGTCAAATCCGCGAAACCATCTTTGACCCAGGCGCAAATACGAAGCACGTTGACCAGCACGGCGATTGACATTATGAGCCCGGGGTTCGATCGCGATTCCGGCAGCGGCATCGTTATGGCTTATGATGCGGTGAACTCGCTGGGTCTGCTCGGCTTTGCCAATCCTGAATTGGGAGCGGTCATCGCAAGCGAGAACCCGGGCAACGGCAATGGCGTCATCGAAGCCGGCGAAGGAGCCGCACTCACGATCCAATTGAGGAACCTCACGGGAGTCAGAGACGCTACCGGCATTACTGCGACGCTCACAACCTCGACCCCGGGAATAACCGTCACACTGCCGAACACTACTGCCTACAGCGACCTCGCGGCAGGCAGTGGGATCGGCAATAACTTGGGTCCGCTGACCTTCACGGTGGGAAGCAATGTATGCCAGCCGGCCATTAACTTCACGCTTACTTTGGCTTACACAGGAGGTCCGCCCAGGGCGTTGAACTTCAGCATCCCCATCGGGCTCATAACCACTCTTAACAACAACCTGGGCACGACGCCGCCTCCTGTACCCGGCATAACCACGGCAACCGGTACGCAAAACAACCGATTGTTTCGCAACGGGGCGGCGAGCACATGCGCGCTCCCGAAGCCATTCCCTGGAACGCTCCCGGTCGGTCCCAGAATCTTCGATTCCTACACCTTCACCGCATGCCAGTCCATGTGCTTGAAAGTTGGAGTGACAAATGCTGTTTTTCTGACCGGAAGTACTTATTCTCCTGATTTTGTTCCTAGCAACCTTGCCTTGAATTATGTGGGTGATACGGGCGGCGTCGGCGTCAGCCAGGCCTGCAGTACCAGCGTCACCGCCTCGACTCCCTACACTTTTGTGGTGGCTGACTCGAGTCCGACGGGCACAGGGATTGGAACCAACTACAGCCTGCAGATTCCCGCATGCGCCTACAACTGCAACGTCAATCAAGTGCCCGTGGCCGTAGTCCACGACGTGAGGGTAGTCGCCGGTGGGGGTGGAACCGCTAATGCCAGCATAGACAATGGATCGTTTGATCCTGATGGAGACCCGCTTACGATCACACAGTCGCCTCCCGGACCGTATCCCGCAGGGAGGACGAACGTGCTGCTTACAGTGGTAGACCCTAAAGGAGCAACCGCACAGGCGAGCGCCGTCGTGACGGTAGCGAGCCCGACAACGACGACGATCATCTCTTCCGCCAACCCCTCGGCCTTTGCAACCGCGGTTATATTCACGGCAAATGTGACTCCCACATTCGGTTCCGCCATACCTACCGGCGCCATGACCTTCGTGGATGGAAGCACAACCCTGGGAACAAGCACACTCTCGGGCGGAACAGCAACTTTCACTACAAATGCTCTTGCTATCGGCAGCCACTCGATTACAGCCGTATACAGTGGAGACCCGCTCTCTGCCGGCAGCAATTCGTCCCCGGCGCTGGCGCAAATTGTGAACGGCACTACCGCAGTGACGGCTGACATCGGCGTCACCATCACACACTCGCCCAATGTTCCTGTGGCTGCAATTGGGCGCCAACTGACATTCACCGTGACTGTGACTAACCACGACGCCACCAATCCGGCACAGGTTGCGCTCAACCTGAGCACGAGTGCCGGACCCTTTGAACTCGATTCTGTCGGTACACCTGGAGCAGGCGATACTTGCAACCCGCCGAGCGGTAACACCATACAGTGCAGCATTCCTGTGCTCGCGGCCAGCAGCAATGCGGTCTTCACGCTCAATGTGAGGCCGCTGTTCAGTAGTGTGCGCACGTTCATGGTAATTGCTGCTGAGGCCAGCAACACAAACGACTCGACCACAACAGACAATACTGTAAGCGACACGATCAAAGTGCGGTTTAAACCGTTCCGGCAATGAAGCAGTCAGTTAAAAGAAGCCCTGCAGAAATGCAGGGCTTTCAAGCTGTGTGAGATGGTCCCGAGAACTTTTTTCAAATCTGCGTTCATCTGCGTCGAAGGTTTTTGCGGTTGCTTTTTTCTGGGTGCTGAGTGCTGAATGCTGACTGATATCACTCTGATATCAAAATATTGCTTTCCTTAGAAACTGCGGGTCATAATTGTGCCAGACGTGTGTTTAGGGTGAGCCCAATGCGAGCGCCGGATGAGCGCGAGCAGTTGGCGAGGGCGCAGCAGCCTAGCGTTGCGGAGCCCTTAGAAATACGTTACGCATTCAAGAATGCGGGGCTTTGTAGTCCTTTAGCTCTTTGAAAACCTGCTGGGCTGGCGTAATTTATCAACTCGGATGAAACCAGCTCTCGGTCAACTGCTTCCTCTGGCAACTGGATACTGGCAACCGGCAACTGACTACCAGCAAGTCCCCCACCCCAACTCAATTTTCGCCAATAATGACGCGGGTCAGACGCGGTTTTTGGCACTCCAAATACCTGCCAGCAAGTGGGGGCTCCCCTGATCTTCCGAAAATCCGCGTTCATCCGCGGCGAAAGGTTTTTTGCGGTTGCTCTTTCTGAGTACTGACTACTTCGGTCTTAGTCGTAAGAGATTGATTGCTAAGGATTTAGGGCCGCGTCCGCTACTCTAAGCAATGGTGGGGGGACGCAAAAATTGTCAGGTATCTCCCCAGCCATTCCCATTGGCGGCAGCGTCTGTGCTTTACGAAGGCACTAGAATGAAACTGTGCTATCACGGCGCATTGAGTTCGCTCCTGAAGGCGATGCGGTGCTCTTGGCGGGAATCCCGGCTGCACCGGCGGTTTTTATTTTGCGCGGAGAAGCGGGCAGCGAGCCTTACGTCAGCAAGACGTCCGATCTCAAACGGCGGCTTACCAGGCTGCTGAGTCCGCCGGAAGAGCACAGCAAACGGCTGAATCTGCGGGAGCGCTGCCGCACCATCGAATACTCACTGACGGGCTCGGATTTCGAGTCGGGATTTCTGCTGTACAAAATACTGCGCCAGGAATTTCCCCGTAATTACCGTGACCGGCTCAAGCTGCGCTTTGCCCCGCTCATCAAGTTAAACCTTGAGAATCCTTATCCGCGTGCTTACGTTACGCGGCGCATTGGGCGGCTGAATAGCACCTCGCGCTACTACGGGCCCTTTGCCTCACGTGCGTCGGCGGAAAAGTTTCTGAATGACGCGCTCGACTTTTTTAAGATGCGGCGCTGCGACTTCGAGCTGGACCCCGACCCCAGCTTCCCCGGTTGCATGTACTCGGAGATGAAGATGTGCCTGGCGCCGTGTTTCAAAGGCTGCAGCGACGATGAATACCGCCGCGAGGTCGAACGCGTGCGTGATTTCCTGGAGAGCGGCGGGCAATCGCTGGAGCGCGAACTGGCAGAGCAGCGAGAAAAGGCTTCTACCGAGCTGCAGTTTGAGGCGGCAGCCGCAATTCACACTCGCATGGAAAAGCTGCACGGAATTCTGGGAGCAACCTCGCTGCCCGAGATTGCCCGGTCCATGGAAAAGCTGAACGCGGTCATGGTGCAGCCCAGCGCAGAGACGGGTGCAGTGTCACTGTTCAAGATCATACGGGGTGTGATTGCCGAGCCTGTGAGTTTTACAGTTGAGGAGAAAACAGAAGTTGCATCGGCACCGGGGGTGGGTGCGACGAAAAAACCTTCTCCGCGCTCGATGGAGTCACGCATTGCCGAGTGCGTGGCGGGGATTTCCGAAACCAAGCCGGCATCAGCCATCGAACTGAATGAGCATCTGGCCATTCTGAAACGCTGGTATTACCGCAGCCGCAAGACCGGCGAACTCTTCCTGACCGACGAACGCGGCGAGTTTCCGCTGCGGCGAATCGTTCGCGGCATCGGGCGGGTGCTGCGCGGAGAAAAAGCCGAGACCGCCGGCAGCGATGAAGCACATCGGGCGTATTGGCTGGCGCGGACGCGGGAAGAAGAAGTTTAGACTTGCCGCTTAAGCGTGCGCTTGATTTCTTGTTTCCGCCCGCTTGCGGAAAACGACGCGGAGACCGTCGCGCCAGCGCTCGTCCACGCCGAGTAATGTGCAATCAATTTCGGGGGAGAGATAGCGCAGCAGAGTGTCGGTCGCGGGGTGAACACGTAGGGCGGGAGAGATCAGCAGGAGCAGCGGCGGCTGAGGAGATAGGTCTTTGCCGGCGAAATATCCGTTGACGGTGAACTCACCACGCAGGTGGTGCCATTGCACGCGGGCCCAATAGTCGAGTCCCTGGAGCGGGAGGTGAATATCCTCATCGGCCTTTAACTCCAGCACGGCCAGGCGGCCCTCGCGAGTACAGGTGAGCACATCAATCATGGCGCGGTCGCTGGCGGAAAATGCCGGGACCTGAGAGTAGACAAAGCTGGGATCGAACGAGGAATCGAGAGCTGCGACATTTTTGACGATGAGCGATTCCAGCCAGCGCTCGGGCTGCATGCGCCAGAGAGCATGGTTGTGATTGCCGTTGGCAAGCCGGGTTTCAACAAGCCTACTGAGAAGATGTGCGAAGAGTTTTTCGGTTTCGCCGTTCAAGACGGTTTCATTTGGGCCCGTGCCAAACGTAATTTCGTGATCACTCGCTTTGCTTTTGGCGCGGGCGAATTCCAAACCGTGCAAACGGAAGGCGATCTCACTCGCGGAGACCGCCACAAGCTGCACTTTGCCGGGGTATTGAACCAGAGACAGCACGCGGTCAACGGCCGGTTTGAGGCGTTCTTTAGCTGCAGCCGGGTTCAAACACTTTACCAAGTGCGTAGCGATGTTGCCGCGATCGCGGCAATCGAGCAGTTGAAGACTCTGCTCAGCTTCATTGAATTCATACAACTCAAATTTGGCCAGATCATGATTCAGGCAGGCCAGGCGCTCGCGGACGACGGCACTGGTGCCGGGCGGGAGAAACAGCTTTAATCCTTCGACGACAGTGCGCGCGGCCTCTTTGGTACGGCAATGTTCCAGCCACAGCAGGCCGAAGGTCAGCGCACCATCTATAGATGATTGCAGCTCCTGAGCATTCACTCCAAAGACAGCGAAGGCCGATCTGCCGCGGCGGAGAAGACCTCGGGCATACACCGGGCTGAAAGAGCGCTCGAGATCCATGGCTGAGGTGAGCGAAGTGGAGGTTAAATCGGGAAATTGCTTTTGCAAACTTTTTTGCAGCAATTTGCAGTATTGGCGGCGGCCTACAGTGCGGGCCTGGGGCGTGCGGCGATCGCCGTGACGCAGGATTTCCAGTCGCGAGGGTTTCCGCTGGCCGAAGCGTTGCACGGAGAGCAGCAACGCACCTTTTTTGGTTTCAGCATCCAGCACGCGGCGCACGGTATTGCGCTCATCAGACCAGAGATGCAACAGGCATTTGCCGTGATCGGCGGAGACAGAGTAATGGGCAACGGCCAGATCGAAGATCGGCTCTCCATCTTCAAAGACCAGAGCGGCGGGAGATTCGGCCAGAAAGTCTTCGAGGGTGCGCAGGAGGGATTCGGGCTGCATGAGGTTTTCGCCGCGGATTAACGCGGATGAACACGGATCATTGTAACGGGTCAAGGCTCTGAGAAATGCCCGAGGATTCGCAACTTGAAGATGCCGGCGATACGTCAGGGCGGTTTCATGAAATAATCAAACTTTGGGATGGAATCGTGGCGGTGGCCCGGGGCATCCAATCTCTATATCCTCACAAATGCGAGCAAACATGGATAACAGTAGAAAAAAATTCTTCTTTGACCATTATGGGTTAAGCGAGCGCGACCTGGAGCAATACCTGGCGGCCGCCCTTAGCGCGGGAGGCGAGTATGCCGACCTGTATTTTGAATACCTGACCTCGACGGCGCTGAGCGTGGATGAATCCATGGTGAAGTCGGCGTCGCAGGGCATCTCGGCCGGGTGCGGAGTGCGCGTCATCTCGGGCGAACGCACCGGCTACGCATACACGGACGACCTGGCGCCGGAGAAGATCTTGCACGCGGCGCGCACGGCGGCGCTGATTGCCAGCGGGCCGTCGAAGAACCCGGTTGTCAGCCTGAAAGAAAAGGGGAGCGCCAACCTTTATCCGGTGCATACGCCCTCGGTGGATGCGGACGTTGCCGTGAAATTAGACCTCGTCATGCGAGCTGACAAAGCGGCGCGTGCATATGATTCGCGCATCTTCCAGGTTCGAGCCAGCTATGCGGACGAGCTGCGGCGCATTTTAGTGGTTGGATCTGACGGAACTTTTGCCACCGACTTTCAGCCGCTGGCGCGGATGAACGTGCTGTGCATCGCCAAAGATGGCGACGTTCCCGCGCGCGGATCAGCCGGCGGCGGCGGACGCGTGGCGCTGGAATACTTCCAGACAGAAAAAACACCGGAGCACTTCGCCAGCGAAGCGGCGCGGCAGGCGATTGTACAGCTTGGCGCGCGCGAGGCGCCGGCCGGCGAGATGGAAGTTGTGCTGGGACCGGGTTGGCCGGGAGTGCTGCTGCATGAAGCCATTGGGCATGGCCTCGAAGCTGACTTCAACCGCAAAAAAACATCGGCCTTTGCCGGACTCGAGGGCAAGAGAGTGGCCAGCGACAAGTGCACGATCGTTGATAACGGCTCGATGCCGTCGCGACGCGGCTCGATCAACGTGGATGACGAAGGCTCGCCTACGCAGAATACGGTCCTGATTGAAAAGGGGATCCTGAAAAACTTCATCAGCGACAAGCTCTCGGCCCGGCTGATGGGCATTGCCGACACGGGCAATGGACGCCGGGAGAGCTACGAGCACATTCCGATGCCGCGCATGACGAACACATACATGCTGGCAGGCGAGGATTCGCCGGAGGACATTATTAAATCCGTGAAGCGCGGAGTGTATGCGGTGAACTTTGGCGGCGGGCAGGTGGACATCACCAACGGCAAGTTCGTCTTTTCGGCGTCAGAAGCCTACATGATCGAAGATGGAAAGATCACCGCACCGCTGCGCAATGCCACACTCATTGGTAACGGTCCGGATGTCCTGACGCGGGTTTCCATGGTGGGCAATGATCTGCAACTCGACGAAGGTATTGGCACCTGCGGCAAAGATGGACAGAGCGTGCCCGTGGGCGTGGGAATCCCGACGCTGAAGGTGGACAGGCTGACAGTGGGGGGAACGGGGTCGTAAATCTTCAGGATTAACCGCGGAGACGCAGAGGCGCGGAGAAAATCATTTCATAATTTTTACCACGCAGATACGGTCATCGGATCATTGAGTGATCGGGTCATTGAGTTTATTGGAAGTGATTGAATGAAGACAGCAGAAGTACAGGATAGAATTCAGACCGAAGCCGATTTTAAGCAGCTTGCCGCTGATATTGTGCGACAGGCGATGCAACGTGGGGCCACCGCCGCTGAAGCCGTGATCAGCGAGGGCAGCGAGTTTTCTACGCTGGTGCGACTGGGCGAGGTGGAGACGCTGAAAGAAGCCGGAGCCAGAGCTGCTGGTCTGCGTGTCTTTCTGGGAAAGCGGACAGCTTCCACGTACACCAGTGATTTATCGCGCGAAGGGATCGAGCAGATGGTGAGCTCGGCGCTGATGCTGGCGCGCGTCACATCGGAAGATCCTTATGCGGGATTGCCTGAGCCCGAGCAGTTTGGGGCTATTCCCGGCGACCTGCAACTCTACTATGACGACGTCTATTCCCTCTCCACCGTAGACCGCATTGCTTGCGCCCGGCGTGCCGAGAAAGCGGCCCTGGACGCCGACACGCGCATCACCAACTCGGAGGGTGGGAGTTTTGATGCCGCCACGGGAAGAAAAATTCTGGCCAACTCGCTGGGATTTGTGAACGAATTCCGGCGTTCGTATTGCTCGGTTTCCGCAGCACCGATTGCGCACAGCGAAGGCGCGGCCATGCAGCGCGACTACTGGTACTCGGTGGCGCGCACGCTGCAGAAGCTGGAGAGCCCTGAATCGGTGGGCAAGACCGCGGCCCAGCGTGCGTTGCGCCGCTTAGGTGCGCGCAAAGTCGCTACCACCAAAGTTCCCATTGTCTTCGACCAGCAGACTGCAGGCGCGCTGCTGAATGAAATTTTCGATGCCGTGAATGGCGACGCAATCTATCGTCACGCCTCGTTTCTGACCGGTAAGCTGGGAGAAAAAGTTTTTGGCGAAAATGTGACCATCGTGGATGACGGCACCATGCCTGGGGGTTTTGGGACCTCTCCGTGTGACAGCGAGGGCGTGCCCACGCGACGCACCGTCGTCATTGAAAAAGGTCTGCTGAATTCTTATTTGCTTAATACTTACACCGCACGCAAGCTGGGCTTGGCCACCACCGGCAATGCCGCCAGGGGGCTGGCGGGTACTCCGGGAATTGGCAGAGGAAATTTCTTTTTCCAGCCAGGCACCAGGAAACCGGAAGCCATTATTGGCGAAATCAAAGACGGCCTTTATGTCACCGAATTCCTGGGCTTCGGGGTGAACCTGGTCACGGGAGATTTTTCTCGCGGCGCCTCCGGGCTGTGGATCAAAAATGGCGAGCTGACATTCCCGGTAGAAGAAATTACCGTGGCTGGCAATCTGCGCGAAATGTTCAGCAACATCGCTGAGATTGGAAGCGATCTGGAATTTCGCGGCTCAGTGGCGTCGCCTACGCTGCGGATTGAAGGCATGACGGTAGCGGGAGAGTAGAAAGCGATTGAGTAATTGCAGAATCGGGTAATTGGGAATTACTCCACAATTCTCCAATTACACAATTACCCGATTACTCAATTCTTTTAGGCATGAGCGGATGAGGATTGTGCGCCGGAGAGTTTTGCTTTTCTCTCATCTATAGCCTGGAACAGAGCGGCACGATTGGTGTTCCACAGCGCCTGGATGTCGTTGTTGAATCCTGCGATTACCCAAGGCGCGCTCTGGGCAACGGTCTGAATGATTTCATCCACTTTATTCTGCTTCATAGCGATTTCGAGGCTTTCTCCGGAGCGGCTCCACAAGAGCGCAGAATAAGTTTTTCCCGTCGGTATGAAATTATAGGAATGCTTGGTCACCTTCTTGTAGATCCACACTGCGTCACCCAGCCTGGCCATCTTGAGTCCGAAATAATTGGGCGCAAAAATCCAGGAGCGGGTGATAAGTGCAGAGCCAACAGACAACGGCGCCTGAGCTATCTCGTTTTCAATTTCAAAACTGAGCTGCTCGGGCTCGCCGTAGCTCCGAAGCTTTTTGATAATGGGGTGAGCGGAGCGGTCGGCAGTCCGGGTGAGCCATTTTTTAACGTTCCACAAAACTAAAAGCAGTACAGGAATCCCGATTCCCAGCCCCCAATAGCCGCCATCGCGGTAATCCACCGTATCGAGAACAAACGGCAGGAACATCCCTTTAATCTCAGGGGTTGACTGCTCGAGTTGGGCGATCACATCAGTGGATTCGGAATCTTTCTGGAGCGCGCCGGAATAGGCAGTCGCGGTAGCCGCACCCGGGGCCTTCACCAAGAGCAGGCGGGAGCCAATCCTCAAAGCCTTGTAATCGTACTTCACCGTTTCCGATTCGACTTTGTTGGTGGACTCATCAACCTTCTGCTCGACGTGCTGAAAACCAGTGGCCAGCAACTTTTCACCGTTGACCTTCACAAAAAACTGTGGCCGATCTTCGGGGTTCTGGACCGCCAATAGATCCTGTGCGCTGATGTCTTTTGGACCGCGAACAAAATTCAGGGCATAGCGGTAGTTGAAACCAACAACGGCGAGCAAAATGGCCAGAAACACCAGATTGACCAGCAACAGATTGCGGTTGGCGCGACGGACTTGTCTTTCAATAAAGCTGTTTTGCAGGGCATCCATTAGCAGCAATAACTATCATGGGTTTGAGCCAGTTTCAACTAAGAACAATTTGCCGGTTCCGAGTTTTCGGTTGCCAAAAACAAGCTTTTAGCTATCAGCCTTTGGCCCTTAGCTCTTAGTAATCAGAATGCCCTCAGGGATGTTTTCGGCCACATGTAAGCAATTTAGTACAATTCGGCTGATGGCCGACGAGCAAAATCCACTGCAACCAGAGATCGAATTCAAAACCGAGCCGCCCAAAGAGAACCGGACTCCTGGGCCGGCAATCATCATTGGCTTTGTGTTTATGGCCGTGATGGTTGGGCTGTTCATTCTGGTTTCCCATAAGCCGCAAAAGCCCGGCACGAACGTGCCTTCCGCTTATGCGGCGCATATTCAATTGCAGGACGTGAAGCTCAGCCAGGCGGAAAATTTCGTGGGCGGGACGGTGACCTATATCGAAGGCCAGATGGCGAATACCGGCGACAAGACCGTGACCCGCGCAACGGTGGAGGCGGTTTTCAAGGACTCCATGGGACAGGTTGTGCAACAAGAAGAGTTGCCGCTCCAGGTATTAGAGCGCAGCGGGCCTTATCCGCAGGCGATTGATCTGCAACTTTCTCCGCTTAAACCGCAGCAACAGCGCGAATTTCGCCTGACCCTCAGCCACGTTTCTTCCGACTGGAACCAACAGGCGCCGGAGCTGAAGGTGATGGAGACAGTAACCCAATGAAAGTTTTTGTCAGCCTTCTACTGCTTACGGTTTTCCTCGTTTGTTGCAGACTTACACTGCTGGCGCAGACTGCCGATTCATGTGATGACAACTCAGAATTTTCCAAATCAGGAACGGTCTTTATTGGCAGTGTTCATAATTTGAAACTTGATACAACTGATAAAACCTCGTCCCCATTCCATCGCCGGACGGGAAAAAGAATATCCAAATACATTTTATTGTGGATGATGAACATGAGTGGCTGTACTTCAACCTGCGCCATGGCCCATACACTTCCAAGTTTCGAATTGAGGGAACAGGTGCGGAGCTGCTGTGGGCGCCGGATTCAAAAGCTTTTGCCGTAACAACCTGGGACGGAGCATCTGGGTTTGGTGTTTACACTCGAGTTTACCGATGGATACGGCAGGCAAGGGTTAAAGAGATACACATTACCCCAACGATCTTCAATGCATTTGGCCATCCGGTACGATGTGAACCACCCATGGCGCCAAATACGGGCTCCGTCGCGTGGTTGAAAGATTCGAACCGAATTTTAGTTGCAGCTCGGGTCGTGCCGGTTTCCGTGTGCGACAGCATGGGAATGTTCAAGTTGTACGATCTGGACTTGTCTACTATGCACGTTGTGCGAGTCTATAATCAAATAGCAGCCAAGCAAAAATTCCACCAGCTGCTGGGATGTTCGCTAGAAACGGCCGAAGATAGCTGTGTAACGAACCCAAAATCCTGCCACGTCGAATCTTTGCACAGCCGGGACTCTTGTTCCAAAAATCCGGCGAAACGATAGAATGAATTTCATGCAAGAAACAAAACCCTTTCGCCTGACGGAGTCGGTGAAAGCTGCGGGTTGAGCGAGCAAGCTGAGTCCGGCGGCGCTGGACACGGTGCTTGGGAAATTAGCCCGGCAACAAGACGCGAATGTGCTGGTTGGCTTTGATAAAGCCGACGATGCCGGCGTGTATCAAATTGCGCCGGACAATGCCCTGGTGCAGACTGTGGATTTTTTCACTCCTGTCGTGGATGATCCCTACACCTTCGGCCAGATCGCTGCCGTCAATGCCCTCAGCGACGTCTATGCCATGGGCGGGCGCCCCCTGAGCGCACTCGCTATGGTGTGCTTTCCCGAAAAGGGAGAGTTGGAGATTCTAGAGCGCATTCTTGCCGGCGGCCTCTCCAAAATGATGGAAGCCAAGTGCACGGTGATCGGAGGGCACAGTATTCGCGATCCTGAGATCAAGTTTGGCTATGCGGTAACGGGGACGATACATCCGCAGCGAGTGCTGACCAACGCGGGCGCCAAGCCAGGCGACATTTTGCTTTTCACCAAAGCGCTGGGTACAGGAGTGATCTCCACCGCTATCAAGAAACAGACGGCGCAGCAGGCGTGGATTGATGCCGCGATCGCTTCCATGACTACATTAAACAGAGACGCCGCCGAGGTAATTGCGAGCGGGGATTTCGAAGTTCACGCTATGACCGATGTCACCGGCTTTGGCCTTATAGGCCACGGGCGCGAGATGGCATTGGGCAGTGGCGTGAGCCTGGAATTTACGGCTTCAAAGGTACCGCTGCTCCCCGGCGCGCTGGAGTGCGTGCGCGGGGGGCACATCCCCGGCGGACTGAAGGCAAATCGCGAATTTGCCGAGTGCGTGGTGGAATACGACGCGCAGATTGATGAGAAACGCAAAGCGCTGCTTTATGATCCCCAGACCGCGGGTGGGTTATTGATTTCGGTTGCTGCTGCTCATGCTTCAAAACTCACGTCGGCATTGCAGAGCAAGAAGGTTCCCGCGGTAGAAATTGGGCGGGTGTTGGCGAAGGGGCATAGGGCGATCGCGGTGAAATGAGTGAAGAGATCAAAGACCGTGATCAAGACCGGATTGCCAGCGCCACATCTTAATACTGTTGCACTCTTTCATTCGCGAGCAAGCCACTCATTGACTTTTTCGTTTCCTGCCAGTAACGTGTAGCTCCCAATCATTTCTGCTTCAGAGATTACTTTGGCTGCGCCGCCCAACTCGCTCTCTGTGTTCGATTCGATAAGCGCTGCCATGCAACGGGCGAAAGTGCAGTTGTTCAAGCCTTACCGCTTTTCGTTCTGGTGGCGAATGGCCATCGTGGCAGTCTTTGCCGGAGAATTCAGCGGGTCGAGCTTCAATTTCAACGTGCCCATGGGAGGCGGGGGCGGCGGCGGGCAGACCAATAGACATTTCTTAGCTTTGGGCCCTGCGGAGGTGTTCCGGGAAATGCTGCCGTGGATCCTGCTGGGCGCCCTGGCCCTGGTGGTGCTGATCTTTGTACTCATGTACGTGCACAGCGTATTCCGCTTCATTCTTTTTGACTCGGTGTTGAGCGGGCAGTGCAGGATTCTTAAAAGCTGGAGCCGCCGCAACGCCTACGGCACACGGTACTTCGTTTGGCTGATTCTTTATCAATTGCTGATGCTGCTGGTGCTGTTCGTTCTTATGGGGCTGCCTCTTCTTGGGCTTTGGCAGGCAGGAATCTTCGGTCATGCCGGTGAGCATATTGCCCTACTGGTATTGAGTGTCTTCTTCCTGGTGATGGTGTTGTTTGTGCTTGTGCTGGTTGCCTGGACCGTTACTACGATCGTCAAAGATTTTCTGGTTCCCATTATGGCCCTGGAAGATGTCTCAGTGGCACAAGCCTGGCAGATCTACAAACCCACACTCCTGCGGGACAAAGGCTCGGCTGCAGGCTATCTGGGGATGAAAATTGTGCTGGCCATTGCGTTGGGAATTATTCTGGGTATTATTTCGCTCTTCTTACTCTTTATCCTTATCATTCCATCGGTGATTTTGTTTGTGGCACTTTTTGCCCTCATGGCGACAGGCAAAGCAGGGATGATCATTGGGGTTTTTCTGGCTGTGATTGCCGGAATTATTTTGTTTGGCCTTTGGCTTTTTATTGCAGGAATGTTGTCTGTCCCGATGGCGGTGTTTTTCCAATCATATGCGCTCTGTTATGTCGGCGCACGCTATCAGCGGCTGGGACAGCTCCTGTGGCCGACTGCGCCGGAGATGGGTGGAGCGCAGCCGATTAGTCCGGCACCGGCTTAAGTTTCTGCAACGCTTAACAAAGATTTGCCGCGGAATGAACACGGATTTTCACGGATTCACAGCCGGGGACGGCTGTGCCACACAAGTTTCAAACCTGCACAGTTTCTCGAATTCTCTCTCAAGCTTTTTCGCGTTTCTCGATCCTGGCCCAGGTGTCTTTCAGGGCGACGGTCCGATTGAAGACCAGTTTCCCGGAAGAGGAATCGGGATCTACGCAGAAATATCCTAGACGCTCGAACTGAAAGCGGCTACCCGGCTTTGCGCCCGCCAGCGAAGGTTCGAGTTTGGCGTTGTTCACGACTTCGAGTGAGTGCGGATTGAGGTTGGCGGTAAAATCCTGCCCTTCGGCAACGTCGTTAGGGTTTTCTTTGGTAAACAGGGTTTCGTAGAGGCGCACCTCGGCATCCAGAGCATGGGCGGCGGAGACCCAGTGGATGGTTGATTTCACTTTGCGTCCATCAGGCGTGTTGCCGCCGCGCGTAGCGGGGTCGTAGGTGCAGTGGACTTCGATAACCTCGCCGGTTTTTTCGTCCTTCACCACGCTGGTGCATGTAACCAAGTAGCCATAGCGCAGGCGGACTTCACGTCCGGGAGAGAGGCGGTAGTAGCCTTTGGGCGGAACTTCGCGGAAGTCATCCTGCTCGATGTAGAGCACACGGGAGAATGGAACTTTGCGCGTGCCGGCACTGGGGTCTTCTGGAT
>DATHMF010000027.1 GCA_035487355.1 Terriglobales bacterium
GCTATTTCGTGAATTGTGCAGCAGTTATTTGTTCCAGATCCTGATCCTCTATTTGCGGCGGAGCGATCGGCCTGCGGCAAAGGATGAAGCCCCCACCGAGCGAAAAATGGATGGCGTCATCACCGATGCCGTAAGCCGGCAGGTTCTCGATCTCATCCGCACGCAGCGCGCCCAGGAATTAGACCTGCAACAGATTGCCAACTCGCTGGGGTTATCGAACCGCAGTGTCCACCGGCATTTCAAAGACAGCATGGGCATGCCGCCTATGCGCTACCTGCTGCAATACCGCGTGGAAAAAGCCAAAGACCTGATCCGTTATTCCGACTACGCGCTCAAAGAGATTGCCGAACTGACCGGATTCAAAACCATCCATCATTTCACCCGCGTCTTCCGCGAAGTGACAGGCGTTCCCCCGGCGGCCTGGCGACGCAAGTATTGCCAGGGCATCTGCAAAGACGTATTCATTGACCCTGATTTCTCAAGCGTCATGTGGATGCCCAACCACTCGGGTAAATAAATTCCCGCCATCCCGATTAAGTAGAGCCGGTGGTACGGGCAAAAAGTAGGCGGGAGGGGGATGGCCCCCACCCCACTTGCTAGCAGGTGATTTGAAGTCCCAAAATCGCGTTTGCCCCCTGTCATTACTGGCGAAAAGCGATCCGGGGTGGGGGACTTGCTGGTAGTCCTCGGGGCAGTGGGTAGAGAGTCACAAGAAGATAGCTTCAAGCTCCCACGGCTCGCCGGGGCAGGCGCTGCTCCACGAATTTTCAAAGACCTGAAGGACTACAAAAAGCCCCCGCATTCTTGAATGCGTAGCGTAAACACACGTCTAGCCCAATTATTGCCCGCAGTTTCCGGGAAATCAAGATTTTGATATCAGAGTGATATCACTATATGATCTGAGAATGCGTGTGTCCTCCATTAGCTTTTATGGACGACCTCGAATGAATATCCGTCTGGGTCGAATACATCAGCGGCGTAATATCCTGGATAGTATTCCAGTCGGGCGCGGGGCGAAATATTGTCCCTGGCGCCAGCGGACATTGCGGCTTTGTAGAATTCATCGACCTTATTCTCATTTTCTGCCACGAACCCCCAATGAATAGCCGCTGGATCGGGCTTCCCTTGCTTTATCCAGAAGAACGCCCTTTTGCCATTACCAAATCCCCACAGATCAGGATGACCGTCTTTGCCCTTATACGGCATGAAGAATTTGATATTAAGCGGCTTCAAGGCCGCCTCATAGAAGGTCAGCGAACGTTCGACATCGCTGACAGTCAGAATCATGTGGTCGAGCATTGTTCTCTCCTTCAAATCACAAGGGCTTCAACCGCAAAACCCTCTCCTGATCTAGAACATGCGCCCTTCGTCGGCCGAAGGACCGTACATGCCCGGAATGGGAACATTATTCAACCGTAGAAACACTCCCAACTGCGCGCGATGATGAATCAAGTGGTTCATGACTACGCCGCGAAGCACGGCGGCGCGCGGCATGGAGAGCATGGTTTTGCCCCCGAACTGCAACGACCAGATTTTCTGCAGATGCTCATCGCTAACGCCTGCCAGGGCCTGGCGGGCCTCGGCTGCGTTCTTGTCGAAGGTTTCCAGCAACTCTTTCTGCGTGGACGCTATATAGGGTTTGAGGCCGGGGGTTATGTTCAGCGCGTCCTGCCGGATCGTGTTCACCGCCCAACCCGGAAGTTCGGCCACATGGCTGGCCAGGCGGCCAAGGGTCATGGATTTCTCATGCGGCTTCCAAGTGAATTTGTCTTCGGGCACGCGCTCCAGCAGTTTGCGGGTTCCGGCCATCTCTTGCTCAAATTCGGGCAGCATCATTTCACTGATGGTCATAGGACCTCCGTGAAACAGGATACGCTTATTCCCTGATTACAGCTTTGGCCAGACTGCGGGGGCGATCCACATCAAGTCCCCGGAGAACCGCGATGTGATATGCCAGCAATTGTAGAGGCACGATTTCCAGAATGGAGGAGAGCATATCCGGAGCGGGAGGTATGTAGAGAACGTCATCCACCAGGCCTTCGATGCTTCTATCTCCCTCGCAGGCCAGCGCGATCACCTTCCCTGACCGCCCTTTAAACTCTTTGATATTGGAAACGGTCTTTTCATACCGGATCATGGATTCAGCATCACCGGGGTCGCAGGTGGCAATCACAACCACGACTACGCGTTCGTCAATCAGTGCGAGCGGCCCATGCAGGATCTCTCCTGAGGGGTAACCCTCTGCGTGTATATACGAGACTTCTTTCAGCTTCAGGGCGCCATCCATGGCAATGGCGTAGTGGACGCCGCGACCGGCGAAAAAGAAATCTTCGTGCTTGTAGTATCTGTGTCCCAACTCCTGGCAGCGCTGGTCCAGCTCCAGGACTGATTTAAGTTTTTCCGGAATGCGCTTGAGTTCGGCAATGCACTGTTTGGCATAGTCTGCGGAAATGTTTCCGCGCGCCTCCGCCAAATGAATTGCGAGTATAAACAGCGCGGCGAGCTGCGCGGTAAATGCCTTGGTGGAAGGGACGGAGAGCTCCGGGCCGGCCTTAGTGTGAATGCCCACATCGGCTTCACGCATGATCGAGCATTCCGCGACATTGGAGATGGCCAGCACTTTGGCGCCGCTCTTTTTTGCCTTGCGCATGGCTCCCAGAGTATCGGCGGTTTCACCCGACTGCGTGATCACCAGCATGAGGACCTCAGGACCCAGCACCACCGGCCAATGTTGAAACTCGCTGGCAAATTCAACTTCGGTGGGAATGCGCGCCAGACTTTCCAGCATGAATTTGCCGGCAATGCCGGCGTGGCGGCTGGTGCCCGAGGCTGCGATACAAATTCTGTTCAGCGCCTTGAGCTCATCCAGGGACCATGGTACGCGCTCCATGAAGCCGGCGGCGAGGTCGGGTGAACCTGTCTCCTGGGCGGTTTCCGAGACTGCCAGCGGCTGCTCATAGATTTCTTTGAGCATGTAGTGCTGAAAATGTTTTGGTTGGCTCATACGTTTGCCACATTTCTCTTCAATGCTATATAGCTCTATATATTCTATATTTTTGCTGCCGAGATACCAAATCTTATTCAGTGCTTAATTCGTTGCAGCGGCCAAGCTCGATGAAACCGCTCTTAAAGTCGGGTGAGCGCTTTACCTGGGAGATATTTCTGAAAACTGCTTATGGGCTGCTCATAGCCGCGTTCCTCGCCAATGCTATATAGCTCTCAATTTATATTTTTGCTGCCGGTTCGTAGGATGGCTGTTCGCACAACCAGAGCGCCGCTGAACCCACAATACCGGCATCGGCTCCGTATTTTGCCGCAACCAGCGGAATTTCATGGGCGCGCGGATTGATGCTCCAGTCTGGAATCTTGCGTTGGATGTAGGGAAACCACTCTGTGATGGCTGCTCCGACTCCGCCGCCAATCACAATGACATCGGGTTCGAGCAGATCAACGACGTTGCCCAACCATATGGCAAACAAGTCCGCCGTCTCCCGCAGGACCTCGGTCGCCAACGGGTCTTCTGCCCGCCACGCCTTGACCACGGCTTCGGCCGTGATGCTGCTTGCTTCTCCGCCTGCCGCAGCCAGAATCCTCGCACCGTCTGAACTGGCGGCCAGTTTTTCGCGCGTCCGGACAGCAATAGCAGGCCCCGATGCCAGGCCTTCCATACAACCACGCTTTCCGCATCCACAGCGCACCGGCGCGCGGAAGTCAATGGTCATGTGTCCGCCTTCGGCTGCGCCGCCTGTCCTTCCATAATAGATGCGCTGATTCAAAACGATGGCAGTACCGATGCCGGTCCCAATGGTAACGTAAAAAACCGAGTTGTATTTCGCCCCCGCACCCCAAAGAGCTTCTGCCAGGCCAGCCGAGTTGGCGTCATTATCAAGCCGGCTTGGTATGCGGTAGGTTTTCTGAATTTCAGGAAGCAGCGCAAAATTCTGCCAGCATGGCAGGTTAGGACTGTTTAAGACAATTCCATTATGGAGATCGAGCGGGCCAGGAGAAGAAACTCCAATCGCCCGCAATGCAACGGCCGGGTTGGCCTGCATTACTCCTTCAATTGCATTATGGACGCAGCCCATGGCATCCGATGCACTTCCGCTTGTGTTCATGGGAACACGAAGATTAAATAGCATCTCTCCGTCTGCGTTCACCAATCCCGCAGCCACTTTCGTCCCACCGATATCGACCCCTAAGACCAGCTTTGTTTGCATGCTTCCTCGCGTACAGAGTTCACCGACAGCGATGCTCAACAGCAACATCGCAACTTACACAAGGCTGTGCTGAACGCTGGGTGAGCGAAAAGCGAGCGCTCTTCAACGCAAACTTTTCGTGTGCTCCCGCAAAGCAGGAATGATGGCTCTGCAGTCTCGCTGACAGAGTTGCGGAGCCTTCAGAATCTCGCCACCTCAGAACCGGAACAACCAAGTTACTTCAAAACCCGGGTGGATAGATGAATGTACGCTGGGGGGAGTTCCTGTTTGCGCGTCCCGACCAATCACGCGCAAACAGGTTGCGTACTAGACACTCCACTTAACGGTTACCTTGCATTTCACTCACGAAAATCCCTACCCTAGAAATTGTACTTCAACCCCAGTTGCAGGATGCGCGGTTCGTGGGTGGATAAAACTTGACCAAAAGTCCCACTCTGTGTGCCCAAGTCAATCTGCTGGAAGTTCGTGTGATTGAACACATTGAACGTTTCCAGCCGGAACTGGAAAGCTGAGCCCTCTGTTACCTTGATGTTCTTGAATAACGAGAGGTCCCAACGCTCAACGCCGGGTCCACGAATGCTTCCCCGTCTCTCATTGCCGGGAAGGACAAGACCTGACACCCCAGGATCAACAAAGGCAGCGGTGTTAAACCACTGTTCGGCCGTGTGCGGTGCGTTTACGTTGGGATTGCTGATCTGATTGGGCCGGCCAGCGGCAATACTGCCGAAATTACTGGTGGAATCCGAATTGGCGTTGGGATCAAGCAAGCCCAAGCCTGCCGGATCGGTGATAACGCCGTTTGCCGTCATGAACAGGCCCGACTCATAGGTAATGATTCCCGAGAACTCCCAGCCACCTAGAAGATGCCCGATCACCCCATGCTGCGACTTCATCCAGGGAAATTCATAAATAAAATTTGCGTCGAAGATGTGGCGGCGGTCAAAGTCGGCCGGGCCATACTCGGCGCGCAAGTTCGTGTTTTGCTGTGGTGTGGCAAAGTCGTTGCCGGCATTGGTCAGATCATGCGACCAGGTGTAGTTCAAATTGATCTGCGCGCCGCCACGAAAGCGCTTTTGCAAGCTGGTTTGCAACGCGTGGTAATTCGACTTAAAAATTGGAGAAGAAACGTTGATGGCTCCGTATCCCTGGAACGGGCGCACGCGGTTAAGCACACCCGTATTGGAAGCAGTAATAGGATTCGTAGCCCCGGTGATAGCGGTCTCGGACGGGGCCAGATACGCTCCTGCGAGCGGCTGGTTGATGTCCACAATCCCAATCAAGTGTCTGCCCGCGCTGCCGTAATAGCCGACATCGAGGATGAATCTCATCGGCAACTCCTGCTGCACATCCAAACTCCACATCTCCGTGTAAGGCAGGTGCCAGCGAGTGGCAACGCCCTTTACGAATTCCGGGCTGGTGTTCGGATTGGGTGCTGCTCCTGCTGGATTATCGAATGTAGTGTTGCTGATGCTGACTTTGCCCACAAAGGGCGGGTTGATGAACAGGTTGTTTTCCAGGAAGCCGATTGCAGGCGCGTCATAGAACATGCCGAAGCCGGTGCGGATAGAGGTCTTGCCGTTGCCGAAGGGATCCCAGGCCAAACCAAAACGCGGAGCAAAATCTCCGAATGTCTGCCGTGCCACCGCATGACCGAATGGTGATGGCTGCGAGGCATCCGCAACTGGGCTCAGGCCGGTGATAATCAATCCATTGTTAGGCTGTCCTGTTCCCGGAACGAGGGCCCCGGTCGGGTCAAGCTGTGGCGCCAGGCCCGGATTATAAAAAGCCGGGTAGAAGTTCGTCGCGCGCCCGAGGTCATCAACCGGCTGGCCGTAGTACGTGTAACGCACCCCATAAGTCAGCGTCAGGTTGCGCAGAAGACGAAATTCATCCTGTGCATAGGCCTCCAGTGTGTGCTGCCGGATCTTGTTGTGGAAGTCTTGCTGCGCCTGGTTAAACGTCTGCACGTTCCCTAACAGGAAACTGGCCCACTCCTGCTGAGGCGTCGCAAGCAAACTGTTGGGATCTACACTGAAGAAACCGAAGCTGCCATTGCTGGGGTTTCCGCCGGCATCATTTTCATTTTTTTGATAGCGGCTGTAAGAGAAACCCACTTTCACCGTGTGCTTCCCCAGCACCCAGGTCAGGTTGTCAAACCAATTGTGGTTGATATTGAAATCACGATACGGCCCAAAGCCGGCTAGACCGCTGAGGCTGCCGAAGGCCAGATTGGGAATGCGCGGCAGCGGCGAGGCAAACGGTAATTGGATGGCCTTCACCACATCGGGCGAATTGGCGAACGTGCTCGTACCCACAGGATTAGAAACAATTCCACCCGAAGACCATGAATAACCCATCTCATTGAGCACGGTGGGCTTGATGGTCCAAGTCCCCCGAACCAAGAGGTTCTTGCCGGGTGAATTCGTCTGGCTGGTGGCATAACCCAAAACATTGGTAAAGCCAAACAAGCCGGCCGGGTTGACGGTCGGAATGTCATCATGCATCCAGCGCCCGGTCACCATCAGCTTAGGCGAGAAGGTGTGGTCAACCCGAATGAGTTCCTGCCGGTAGTTGAACTGGTTCTTGCCGCTCATGGTGAGCTTGTCGCCTATTGGGTCTTGCGGCAGAGGAATATGCGAATAGATGTCTTTTAGATAAGCAACTGCCGCGGGATTAAAGCTCGCCGGGCTGATGATGCCAGTTGGGTTGGTAGTCAGACAGTTTCCATTGGCATCGTAGCTTGTGCATATCGTCAGCGGCGCGCCGGTTGCATCAGTAAATATTCCCTTACGCTCATTCGCATTGGGGACGGTGACCAGCGTAGTACTCGAAGTGATAATCCGCCTCACCTCCTCGGAAAAGAAGAAGAAGGTCTTGTTCCTCTCGGCGTTGTAGTGTCCCGGAATAAAGATTGGACCACCGAACGTTCCGCCAAAGTCGTTATACCGTAACGGAGGACGCGACAGACGCTGGGTTGGATCTGCAAAGTGCTGGTTCAGGTAGCGGTTTGCGTTCAACACGTCATTACGGAAGAATTCGTAGAGTCCGCCATGGAACTTGTTGCCTCCCGAACGGGTGATGATGTCAATTTCTCCGCCGGCCCCGCGCCCGTACTCCGGGCTGTAGAGACTGCGCAATACTTTGAATTCGGCGATGGCATCCACGCTGGGAAAGTTGAGCAGGCTGAAGTTGCCGCCGCGGTCTACGTTATCGGCGCCGTCAATGGTCCAGTTATTTTGCGAGAAGCGGCTTCCGTTAATGGAAAAGTCAATCTCATTGGTTCCGCCGCCTGGGGTTTCCACGCCCACAAAGATCGTGTCCGACACTGCGGACGAGACTCCTGGCATCAGGGCAACCATCTCTTCATAGTTGCGGGCGCTGAGCGCGAGTTCCCGAATCTGGGTGCCGTCAATCAGGCCGCCTGCGGTGGGCGACTGTGTTTCTACCTGAAGCGCATTGGCTTCTACCGTCACCACCTCCTGCACGCTGCCCGGAGACAACACTGCATTGACTGCCAACCGGTCGCTTACGTTGAGCTCAATGCCAGTCTTGCTGAAGGTCTTGAAGCCTTGGGCAGCTACGGAAACCGCATAGTGTCCCACCGGCAGCAACGGGGCTACGTAGTAGCCATTGTTGTCGGTTGTCGTTGTGCGCAGCACCGCATTCCGGTCCGTGTTGGTGACCGTAACCTTCGCATGGGGGATTATGGCATTGCTGGTATCGGTTACCGTGCCTAAAATACTCCCCGTAACTTCCTGGGCCATCAATGTGCAAGCGCTCAGGAACAATAGAATGAGAATCGCAATTGCTTTACGTTGCATATAAAACCCCTCCCGCGAAAAAATGTAAGACAGTGACTCCAGTGCTTCACCGCTCCCCCGGGCAATAGTTAAACCCATTTATTAAAACGATTAACTATAGCTTTTGTCAAGGGAAAAAGTATCGGGGGCAGGACTCCGCCCTCTTCGTGAATGACACCACGGTATGGCCGGGCGAATTACTGCCCTGAACCTAGGGATGAGCCTTGCCTCCAAGAGCCCATTGAGATAGAGGCAGCATAGGGCTGAAGAATTAGGCTGTCAAGAAACTTTGGTAACCTTGACGGGAAATCGATACCTATGATTCCCATTTTAGAAAAGCCCAAAAAGGGAAGATCAATTAGGAGGAAACTGCGCGCGTAGATTCTCGGACCACAAGCTCCGGCATGATTTTGTGGTGGATCACGGCGTATTCGCGGCGTTCGAAACTGGCACGGATGGCTTCAATCACAGTCTCGACCGCGGTCGTGCCCATGGCTTCCATAGGCTGGCGGACCGTAGTCAACGCAGGCATGGAAAACGCGGCTGGAAGAATATCATCAAACCCTATCACTGAACATTGCTCCGGCACTTTAATTCCCAGCCGCGTCAGGGTGCGAATGCATCCCAGCGCAGTCATGTCGTCGAATGCCATGATCGCGGTGAAAGGCTTCTTGCGCCGCAGCAGCTCTTCGGTAGCTTTCGAGCCTCCCTCAAAGCCTGAGTTCGGTTCGCGCAGGTCGGGCAGCTCCAGCACCAGGCGGGGGTCAATTTCCAGTCCCACTGAGCTTGCAAAAGTGCGTATCCCTTTCCATCGCCGGCTGCTGTCGGCCAGCATCTTGGGGCCGCGGATGAACGCAATCTTACGGTGCCCGAGTGAGTGCAGGTGCTGCAAGGCCCACTGCGCTCCGGTTTCATCATCGGTGAGTACCGAGCCGATGGCGCCGCGCTGCAAATCGTAACCCAGCACTACGGTTGGGATCTCGCGTTTTTCCAAATCAGCCAGCAGGTTGATATCAACGTACATCCAGTTGGCAACCACGATAAGTCCTTCGACCCGGCGTTCCAGCAACATCTCCAGATAACGCTCAAAACGAACCCGGTCATTATGGGCATCGGCCAGGATCGGAACATACGAGGCGCGGTAAAGAGAGTTTTCAATCCCCCGCAAGATCGGTACGCAAAATGGGTCCGTGAGATCGAGCACCATCACTCCCAGAGTATGGTTTCGGCTGCTGCGCAGCGAGCGTGCCAACTGGTTAGGGCGGTATCCCAGCTTCTTGGCCGTCTTCTCAATCTTTTCTTTGGTCTGCGATGGAATGTAGCGCGCCAGCGGGGCCTGATTCAGGACGATGGAAACCGTAGCCGCCGAGAAACCGCTCTCCCGGGCCACATCACGAATCGTGGTGGTTCCTTTTGCTTTTCGCAGGTTCACTGGAAGTTAATTAGCGTAACACAGCCTGACAAACCAGATTGTATGCTTTTTCTCTGCGTGAGCCAGTCCTGCTTAGGGCTATATCTTCACGCCGCAGATTCTCATTGTGCGCGTATTTGTGTTAGGCTTCGCTTGACATCAGGCTTTATAGTTCCGATAGAACTAAACCGATTTAATAGAGTATTAATTGCTGCCACTTAAGATCGCCCTCAGACGAAGGCAGCCTTGGCGGTCTTTATATCATGGAGAGAACAATGCCACGCTTACGATGGTTTCCTTTTTGGTTCATCTTCGTTTTAATATTCGGCGCCTTAGTTCCTGTGGCCTCGGCTTCAACCCCGGCTGCGCCCAGACTGCTTCTTCACCTGAATTGGTGGATCCAATCTTCTTGCCTGGCCTACGGTAACGGTGAACAGATCTCACTTCCCGGATACCACCCTGCAAGCTGGCATCCGGCAGAAGTTCCGACTACCGTATTGGCGGCGCTGGTGGCCGATAAAACCTACCCTGATCCGTATTTCGGTACAAATCTGAGGTCCATTCCCGGCACTTCGTATCCGGTCGCCAAAAATTTTGCCCATCTCCCCACGCCCGAAGACAGCCCTTATCACTGTTCCTGGTGGTATCGCACTGAATTCAAGGTTCCCGCTGATTATCAAAAGAAAAATTCATGGTTGAACTTCGCCGGAATCAACTATCACGCCAACATTTGGCTTAACGGGAAAAAAATCGCCGACGCCGCCCAGATAGCCGGCGCCTTCCGTGCTTATGAATTTGAGGTGCATCAAGAGATTCATCCGGGAGAGACCAACGCTCTCGCGGTTGAGGTCTTTGCGCCGGAACCAGGCGATTTGGCCATCAACTGGGTGGATTGGAACCCGATGCCCGCCGATAAAAATATGGGCGTGTGGCGGGATGTTTCTCTGACCGCGACCGGTCCGGTTTCAATTCGGCATCCGTTCATCAAGAGCCAGGCCGCCCCGTCGCTCGATTCGGCTGCTCTCTCTCTTACTGTGGAAGTCCGCAACGCCTCCGACCAGCCCGTAACGGGAACACTGAAAGCGGCTTTCGGCCAAGTTACTCTTCAGCAACAGGTCGAGTTTGCACCCTCGGAAGTGAAGTTGATAACGCTTACGCCTGATGCATTTCCGCAATTGAAACTTGCTCATCCCCGGCTCTGGTGGCCCTACCAGATGGGTGAGCCAAATTTGTATTCCGCTCATCTTCAATTTGAAGTTGATGGCAACGTATCGGACGAAGCCGACTTTCACTTCGGCATTCGTGAGATCACATCTGAGCTTACCGACAAGGGAAACCGTCTCTTCCGCATTAATGGACGCAAACTGCTCATCCGCGGCGGCGGCTGGTCGCCCGACATGCTCTGGCGGCAACCCAAGCAACGCCTGCGCGATCAGTTTCGTTACGTCCGGCATCTGCACTTAAATACCATCCGACTGGAAGGCAAGATAGAAACCGAAGACTTCTTCAACCTGGCTGATGAAGAAGGCATCTTGGTGATGGCCGGCTGGTGTTGTTGCGATATCTGGGAGCAGTGGAATAAATGGCAGCCGGAAACTCATCCTATAGCTGTCGAATCACTGCGCAGCCAATTGTTACGTCTGCGCTCGCATCCCAGTCTGCTGGTGTGGCTCTATGGAAGCGATGGGCCTCCGCCGGCAGACGTCGAAAAAGAATACCTGCAAGTTATACAGGATACGCTCTGGCCCAACCCAACCCTCTCCTCGGCTTCGGCTGAGCCCACTTTGGTCAGCGGGGTCTCAGGGGTCAAGATGTCTGGACCTTATGACTATGTCCCGCCCTCGTACTGGCTCAATGCTACTGCGGCGGGCACGCTCAAGTTAGGCGGAGGCTTCAGCTTCAACACAGAGACCAGTCCAGGCCCGGCGATTCCCACACTGGAATCGCTGAAAAAGATGCTGCCTGCAGATCACCTGACGCCAGGAGACAGTGTTTGGAACTTTCACGCCGGCAGCCAGGAGTTCTCCAATACCAAAATTTACGATGATGCCATGAAGGCCATTTATGGCCCTCCCTCAGACCTCGATGATTACCTCAGGAAATCGCAAGCCATGGCCTACGACGGAGAGCGTGCCATGTTCGAGGCCTATGGCCGCAACAAGTACACCTCTACTGGCGTCATTCAATGGATGCTTAACAACGCCTGGCCCTCCCTCATCTGGCACCTCTATGACTATTACCTGCAACCCGCAGGCGGTTACTTCGGTACGCGAAAGGCCAACGAACCGCTGCATGTGCAGTACTCCTACGACGACCGCAGCGTGGTGGTGGTGAACAGCCAGTATCAACCGTTTTCCGGATTGAAAGTTGCTGCCGAAGTTTATGACTTCGACCTTAAGCAAAAATTTTCTAACCAAGCCAATGCCGATGTTCCTGAAGACAGCAGCACGCGCATCTTCGTCATACCCGAAACCGCGCTCAATACCAGCCCGGTAACATTTGTGAAGCTTGCGCTGCGCGATGCTGCCGGTCGCACGGTTAGCTCCAATTTTTACTGGCTTTCGGCCAAGACTTCTTCTTTCGACTGGGAAAAAACCACCTTCTTCTATACTCCTTCTCCTGTCTATGAAGATTTCACGGCCTTGAACCGTTTATCGCCGGTCAAGCTGGAAGCTGCTGCTGATCTTGCTTTAGCCCATAACGACGGTACGGTAACCGTCCGTGTGAAAAATCCCAGTAAGCAGCTTGCCTTCCAGGTTTGTCTGCAGGTTCTGCAAAAGGATGGCGACAAAGAGATACTTCCCGTCCTCTGGGATGACAATTACTTTTCGCTTCTGCCGGGTGAATCCAGGGTGGTCACGGCCACATTGGAGCAGTCACAACTGCAGCATGTTCAGCCTGAAATTAAAGTGAGCGGATGGAACATTGTTCCGCAGGAAAAGCTCATATCAGCTTCTGGACATCCCCAGGAGAAAAAGAAGTGATAATTTCTGGGATCACCGGTTTAATGGAACGGTTGATTGAGTTAATTTATGACGTTAAAGCTTGCTTGATTGAGGGCGACGAACTATTATCTGTAGGCTCTAATTTCAAACCATGGAGGCAACAAAACAATATGACTTGGGAAAAACCGCAATTTGAAGAAATTCTGCTCAACTGCGAAATCAACTCCTACGCGCCCGCGGAGCTTTAAACTTCTGCATCGCGCGTGAAGAACTTGGAGTTAACAACTGCAGGCGATTGCGAACTGCTCTCTCTGGAAGAGCTGCGAGCTGCGCTGCGCAAAGTGGGCGAAGAGCGTTATCATCACCGCCATCCTTTCCACTTGCTGATGCATGAAGGCGGCCTGAGCCGCGGACAATTGCAGGCTTGGGCGTTGAATCGTTACTACTATCAGAGCCGCATCCCTATAAAAGATGCCATTATCCTCTCGCGCAGCGAGGACCGCGCCTTCCGGCTCGCATGGCGCAAGCGCATCGTAGATCACGACGGCGACTCTGCCAGCGACGGAGGCATTCTGCGCTGGCTCAAGCTGGCTGAAGCTACCGGCCTTGATCCGGATCGGGTTGCACGGGGAGAAGAAGTTCTGCCTGCAACTCGCTATGCCGTGAATGAGTATTTGAACATCGTGAAGAACCGTACGTTGCTCGAAGCGGTGGCTTCTTCGCTGACCGAAATGTTTTCCAAAGACCTTATTACACTGCGCATGGAGCGCCTGCGCGAGCACTATCCATGGCTCACTGGGGGTCTCGATTATTTCCAGGCCCGGCTTCATCAGGCCCCCGAAGATGCGCACTTCGCTGTGCAGTATGTGTATGAGCACGCGCAAACTCGTGCCCAGCAGGAGCTGGCCGTCACCGCCCTGCGCGACAAATGTGACATCCTATGGGCGCAACTGGATGCGCTTTACTTTGCCTATGTGCAACCCGGATGGCCACCTCCCGGGGCATTCCGTATCCAGGAGTCTTAAAGAGTTTCTTCATGGCTTTTCCAACCGATTCCGCTCAGCCACGACTCGCCCCCGGTTGCCGCTGGGGCAACAGCGGAGAAGACGATAAGGTGCTGCTCTTTCCTGAAGGCGCTCTTCGCTTGCAAGGCACCGGACAAAAGATCGTGGAGCTTTGTGATGGGCAACGTACGTTCTTAGAAATTGTTGGCGCTCTGCAGACCCACTACAACGCCTCTGACGCAACCCAAATCCGGCAGGATATCGCCAGCTTCCTCGAACAACTGCAGCGAAAGCGAATCGTAGATTACTGATGCTGCCCAATCCACTCGCGCTCATCGCGGAAGTTACGCACCGCTGCCCGCTCCACTGTGTTTACTGCTCTAACCCATTGGAAATGACGGCGGCGAAGCTGGAGTTGCCAACTGAAGCCTGGCTGCGCGTATTTAACGAAGCTGCACAGATGAAGCTTCTGCACCTTCACCTTACCGGAGGCGAACCGCTGGCGCGGGCAGACCTGAAAGAGCTTATTGCCGGGGCCCACGCGGCAGGCCTTTACACGAACTTAATTACTTCCGGCATCGGCCTGACCGAACCTCGTCTGGCAGCGCTGATCGAAGCCGGGCTGGACCACATCCAACTCAGCTTTCAAGATTCACGCGAAGACGCCGCCAACTGGATTGCCGGCACACGCGCTCATGCCCACAAGCTGGAGCTGGCAGGAATCATCCGCAAACACAAGGTCGCTTTCACTATCAATCTGGTGGTGCACCGCCAGAACCTCGACCACCTGGACGAGATGATCGCTTTGATCGAAGTGCTGTCTCCTGATCGCATGGAGATCGCCCACGCCCAGTATTACGGCTGGGCCCTTGAGAACCGCGCTGCCCTGATGCCGACGCGGGAGCAACTGGAAAATTCCGTGAAGGTAGTTGATGAAGCGCGCGAGCGTCTTCAGGGCCGTATCCGCATTGATTCCGTTACACCTGATTACTACGCACGCTATCCCAAGGCCTGCATGGGTGGCTGGGGACGCCGCCTGATGCTCATTGATCCGGCGGGCAAGGCGCTTCCCTGCCACGCGGCCGGAGTGATTCCGGGTTTGCAGTTTGATAATGTGCGCGAGCGTTCGCTCGAATGGATCTGGCAGGAGTCGCCGGCGTTCCAGCAATTCCGTGGCGAGTCATGGATGCAGAAGCCTTGCCGCAGTTGCGACCGCCGGATGGAAGACTTCGGCGGCTGCCGCTGCCAGGCTTTTCTGTTGGCCGGCGATGCGGCTGCAACCGATCCGGTTTGCTCGCTATCGCCGACGCATCACCTTGTAGAAACAACCCTGTTGCAGATGAATACCGAGCGGCTGCCGGTCTCGAAACCTATAAGCGTTGCACAACCGCAAACTGCTTCCTGGCTCTACCGGATAAACCCGGCGTAACGCGAGCACTCGGCGCTCAGCAATCAGCCAATACGATTTCGTTCCTGAGGGCGGTCAGGCTGCCCTTTATCATTTAGTAATCTTCGGCTGCTGGCTTTCGGGGTGCATGAAGCTTGGCCAGCCCACACTTGCTGCAAGTGGTTGTAACCTCTTAAAACCGCGTGATCGCCGCGTATTTGCTGGGGAGAGTCGTGTCGCGGTGAGGTACTTGCTGAGTAGCCTCGGGTGTTTACTGGATAGATATCATCTTAGTGCTGAGAGAAGGGGCGCTGCTGAAAGGAGCGGCTGGTCACACAATTTCAGATGTTCTGCGTCGAATTTTCAAAGAACCTTCAGGGCTTGGTTATTCCAAGGCTTCGCAGCCGAAACGAGGGCTGCACTAGCCTCCCAAAATCTCACCTTGCCCAGGCATCCCGGGATGCTGAATACACTTCCAGGGACAATGATAATCCATACTCTCTCAGGAGTTAAGAGTTTGGTACCAGAATGGGACCACGAACAAGGGATGATCGTATGGCTCGGTCTAACTTTATAGGGTCCACCTAGTAAGAAAACGGCTTGGGCCACAGGCGGGCTTTGCTGTTGGCTGTGGCCGTTGCGCCGCCGGAATCGTTGATGGTCACCGTCACATTCCATGCACCGACTTTGGTGTAGGCATGCGTGCCGATCACGTTATAGTTTTGACCGCCGGTTGAGACTGCTGTTCCTGTGCTGGGTGCGGTTCCGTCACCCCAATCAATACTGGTGGTAGAAAAGTGGCTCGGCAGGCCGCTTGGATCGCCATCGGTAAAGCTCGCCACAACGAGCGGAACAGCCTTCCCTAAACGCACGTGCAAGTTGCGCCCGGTTACATTGGTGAGGGCATAATCCGCCTGCTGGCAGGCGGAAAACTCTGAAGTGTTGTTCGAGGGATCGGTTGCGGTTGCGCTGAGAGATCCTGAGCCTATGAGCGAGGTCGAGAAGCTGAAACTCAGCGGAGCATTGCCGCTCCCATCGGTGGTAACAGCGCTGGTGTGAAGCAGGTTCAATCCCTGGCCGTGGCCGGAGGGGTCGCATGCCATGTTGCCAAAGAACTCGACATGGAAGGTCGTGTTCGGCGTGCTGTTCAAAGTTCCAGTGACGTTGGTTGTGCCGGCGCTGGATAGGGCGCTCGTCAGCACCGGGTAGTTTTGCAGGTTGTTCGGACCGGTATGCGGACCGCCCGGCGTATTGGCTGTGACCCCATCGTCGTTGAGATCAATTCCCAATCCGGTATTGGAAAAAATGGCGTTAGTCTCAATAGCATTTCCGGTTGAGCCGGGGCCGGTCACCACAACTCCTTTTGCATTAAACGCTATGACATTGCCGGAGAGGACTCCGATGGCGTTGCCGGCTGCGCCCGAGTCAACCCTGACTCCATTCCCGTGGTTACCCACGGAGCCCATGTTGTTGACGTCCGTGCCGATGTAGTTACCTTGCACCGCATTTCCGGTCGTGCCTGTATTGGAGATCGCCACGCCATGCCCGAGGTTTCCCGAGATCAGGTTACGAGCTGCAGCCGTGGACCCGCCAATCGTGTTATTGGTTGCGCCGACTGAGATATAGACGCCATTGCTACCGTTACCAAGGGCCGCCAAGCCGCTTGCGTTCGTGCCAATCAAGTTGCCTTGTACGGTGTTCGCAGTTGTGCCGACGCCGTAGAGGTCTATTCCGTACTGGAAGTTGCCGGAGATGACATTTCCCGTCCCCGGTCCTGTACCCCCAATGAGGTTGTTGCTGCCACCGGCAATTCTCACGCCTGGTCCGATATTGCCCAGGGCGGTGGTCCCGGAAACATCAGTTCCAATAAAGTTGCCCTCTATAAGATTGGAATTGCCGTTGACGATGAGAATACCGTCAGCATAGGCAGCAATAATATTGCGCGCGGCCGCTGTTGTGCCGCCGATGGTGTTGTTACTGGCGCCTCCGGTGATGTACACCCCACTGCCGCTGCTGGCGCCGGCGCCGGCAGTCCCGCTGGCATTTGTGCCGAGAAAGTTGCCCTGCACGAAGTTTCCAGTAGTGCCCCCGCCGTCGAGGTGTATGCCATCGCCGTTATTGTAGGAAATAACGTTCCCCGCACCGGGAGTTGTGCCTCCGATGGTGTTGCCGTTTGCGCCGCCAATAATGTAAACGCCGATGCTGTTGGCGTTCCTGCCGCTCCCCGCAGCATCGGTGCCAATAAAATTGCCTTGCACCAGGTTTCCGCTCGTACCGGCACCGTTGAGCGTAACGCCGGTGCTAGTATTGCCGGAGATAATGTTGCGCGCCGCCGGGTTCGTACCTCCAATCGTGTTGTTGCTTGTGTTGTTGAGCAGGAGCACGCCGTTGCTGTTGGCAATCGCGCCATTCCCCGCAGGATTCGTGCCAATGAAATTGCCGAATACCTGATTGTTGCTGGTGCCGGGATCGCTGATGCTGATCCCCGCGCCGGCATTGCCGGAAATCACGTTCCCTGCGCCCGCACCCAGGCCGCCAATGATATTGCTGGCGGCGCCGTTGTTGAGCAGCACGCCATTGGGAGTATTGCCGACCGAGGCCGTCCCTGCGGCATTGACGCCGATGAAATTGCCTTCCACCGTGTTTCCGCTCGTCCCGAGGCCGTTGATGAGGACCCCATTGCCTCCATTCCCAGAGATAACATTGCGCGCACCTGCGCTCGTGCCGCCGATGGTATTGCTGCTCGTGGCGTTTTGCAGGACCAGACCCGTGGTGTTGGGTATCGCGGCTGCACCCGCGGCATTGGTCCCAATAAAGTTCCCCTGGATGAGGTTGCTGCCGGTGGACACATCAGAGATGACAATGCCAGCTCCCACATTACCGGAAATCACGTTCCCTGAACCTAACGCCGAGCCTCCAATGGTGTTGTTGCTTGCGCCGTTGTTCATCAGCATGCCATTCTGACTATTGCCCAGCGCACCTGTCCCCGCAGCATTGCTGCCGATGAAATTACCTTGCACTATGTTTCCCGTCGTTCCCCCACCCGTGATAACGACCCCGTTAAGCCCGTTCCCGGAAATAACGTTGCCTGCTCCCGCGCTCGCGCCCCCTACAATATTGTTGGCTGCGCCCGATTGGATGCGCACTCCGTCGGCAGCATTGGCAATAGCAGCCATGCCGCTAACGTCGGTGCCAATATAGTTGCCTTCCACTGTGTTCCCGTTCGTGCCCAGTCCCGCGATTTGGATTCCGAAAAGAGCATTTCCGGAAATCACATTGCGCGCCGCAACCGTCGCCCCCCCGATCACGTTGTTGAATTGACCGCTGGAGATAAGCACCCCGTCTCCACCATTGGCCAGGGCGGCATTGCCGGCCGCATTGGTTCCGATAAAATTTCCCGTAATGGTATTGTTACCACTTTGCAGCGCAATTCCACCTTGCGAGAAGCGGTTAATCACCAGCCCGCGCACCGTGGTATTCCCCGCCTGAATTGAAAGGCCGACGACGCTCGGTCCGGCACTGGTGCCATTGAGTTCTATGAGAGGCGCATTGGGAGCCCAGCCGGGCTGGCTGGTTCCATCAAGAACCCCGGGATGCGTCATTACGGGAAGCGGCGAGAGCGGTGTGATGGTGTGAACTCCTACACCGGGAATATTGAAGGTGATGCTGGTCAAGTTTACATTTGCATTGAAATCGAGAATTGCCTGCCGCAGCGAGCCCGCCCCGGAATCGTTGGTGTTGGTGACTACCGGGTTGATCAATACAGTTCCCGTCATAGAGTTCAAATGGACCGAGCAGTAGTAAGGGAACTTATTGCCCCCGCCAAATGAGGTAATCACGACCGGAGTGAAGGTAACTGAAAATGTAAATGTCGGAGAATGAACGCCCGAATCCCAGGTGCTGTTAGTTGTGCAGCCAGGTGAACAGTTCCCACCGGTGGTTGAGTGCGGGCTGCCCACCCAATTCCATTGCACCGTGTCGCCCACATTGATGACGGTGGTGCTGGTGCCACTCACCTGGTCCACAAAATTCGTCCCGCCCTGCCCCACGTTGACCATCCGCGTAGCTGCCCGGGAGAGTGAAGAGAGCGAAACGAAAAACAGCACAGTAAGCGCCAGCAAATAGCAGTGACGTCTCGTCGGTCGTCCTGTGGGCGTCTCGCCCACAGACTTTAATTTCGATAGAGAGACAAAGTTCGTTAGCTTCATAGCTCCTGCTGGGCAGACACAATCAGACTCACGCCGCAAAATTTTTGTGGCTGAACGAAGGGAGGTAGGGCTGCAACTATATCGGAAAGGCTTGCCTGCTTGCAAGCAAGCCTCGGTTGATTCCCAGATGAATCAGCTTATTGAAAAAAAGTGACCGAAGGCAGGCGCGGCCATCTAAATCGGGTATGAGCATGCAAAAAGTAAAGCTTGGTTCACAAGGCGCAATCGTCTCCCGCATGGGACTCGGTTGCATGGGAATGAGTGAGTTCTATGGCGAGCGCAACGATGAGGAGTCGGCCTCGACCATCCTGCGGGCGCTGGATCTGGGGATCAACTTTCTGGATACGGCGGACACATACGGCATTGGCGACAACGAGGAGCTGGTCGGCAAGACGATCCGCGGGCGGCGGGATGAGGTCTTTCTCGCGACCAAGTTTGCTAACATCCGCACCAAGGATAATCCCACGTACTGGGCAATCAGCGGCAAGCCGGAGTATGTGCGCGCGGCCTGCGATGCTTCGCTGAAACGGTTGGGGATAGACCACATTGATCTCTACTACCAGCACAGGGTGGACCCGCAGACTCCGATTGAAGACACCGTCGGCGCAATGGCGGAGCTGGTGAAGGCGGGCAAGGTGAAGTACCTGGGACTGTCGGAGGCATCGCCGGCGACCATAAGGCGGGCGCACAAGGTGCATCCCATTACGGCGCTGCAGACGGAATATTCGCTGTGGGAGCGGCATGTGGAAGAACAGATTCTGCCCACGGTGCGCGAGCTGGGTATCGGATTTGTGCCGTATAGCCCGCTGGGGCGCGGGTTCCTGACCGGTGCGATCACCAAGCCGGGCGACATCAGCGAGACCGACTCGCGAGCGCAGCGCTTTCCGCGCTTTGCGGCTGAGAACTTCAGCAAGAACCAGATGCTGGTGGAGCGGGTGAGAGCGATTGCCGCGCGCAAAGGCGTGAAGCCCGGGCAGTTGGCGCTGGCGTGGGTGTTGGCGAAAGGCGATGATCTGGTGCCGATCCCGGGAACCAAGCGAAGAAAGTATCTGGAAGAGAATGCAGCTGCGGCGGAAATCAAGTTGACCTCCGCTGAAGTAAGGGAGCTGGAAGCTGCGGTTCCGCAAAATGAGATTGTGGGCGATCGCTACGCTGCCGCGAATATGAAGGCGATTGACCGCTAAACCGCCTCCTCCGCGTTTGTCCTCAAGACCCCAAGCGTAGCTGAGTTTCGCTCGGAGTCGAAGGGACATAGTTTTTCGAGACTCTTCAGAAAAGGAAGCGAAACGCAAACTGAATCTGGCGGCTGGAGAAGGCGCGCGTGCTGTTGATCAGTCCAAAGTTGGTATTGGTTGACAGGCCTGTAGCCGGATTTATGAATCCCAGATCGGTACTAGGCGCCGTGTATTGCGGATGGTTCAGAACGTTGAAAGCCTCGGTGCGAAACTGCATGGTCACGCGTTCGCAAAGCGCAAAGTTCTTGAACAGCGAGGTATCCCAGGTTCCGTAGCCAGGGCCATAAAAGTGGTTGCGGCCCAGCGTGCCAGGGCGGGTAAATCTACCGAACGTACCCATGGGAGGCAGAGCAAAGGCAAACGGCTGCGCGGAGATCCATTGCCGTGCTGGGACTCCGGGAAAAGGGGACTTGGCCTGCAGCGATCCGGTAGAAACTGGGCCAAGAATATCCGGACGCACCCCAAAGATGGAGATGTCGAAGGGTGTGCCGCTGCCGACGGAAATGATGTTGTTGAACTGCCATCCTCCCAGCGCATGATCTGCGACACCGGACCAGTTTGAGCCCCAGTGCTTTCCATGTCCGAAGGGAAGTTCATAGATGGAGCTCAACACAAATGCATGGCGCTGATCGGTGTCGGAGTTGCCTTTGTTCTGGCTGAGCACGCCGCGCCCGGCGGCGTCCAGAAAGATGGGGCTATTGTTGTTGATACTGAAGGCGCCGTTGGAGTTATCGGTAGCGTGCGACCAGGTATAGGCAAGCGTACCCTGCAAACCGAAGCGCGAATGGTGGGTGAGCAACACATGCAGGCCGTTATAGTGCGATGTTCCAGAGGCTCCGCCCACGGTGATATTCAGTCCGCGCCCAGGGAAGGCCGCGGCATTGGGCGCGAGCTGCTGGTTGGTGTAGTTAAACCAGGTCATCAAATGGTCTGCTTTGGTTCCGACATAAGCGACATTCAGCACCGTCTTTCGTCCGAGCTGCCGATCAACCTGCAGGTTCCACTCCTGGATGGATGAATTCTGGTTGTTGGGCAGAAGAGCAATCACCGAGGTGTTGGTAGGAAAAGCATCATTCACAGTAACCACAGGCTGGGGCAGCGCCTGGGTCGCCAATTGGTTGTTGTTGTTGTTCAAAGGTCCCTGCCCGGAGAGCGTGATGCGCGCGCCCGTAGCGGCGAGCAGAAAACTGGACCCGCTCCACTCCGGATTGGCGCTCAACTGGTTGCCCACGCCACCACGATCGAGAAAATAGAAAATGCCATAGCCGCCGCGCACCACGGTCTTTCCGCTTCCAGTGACGTCGTAGGCAAATCCCAGACGCGGCCCCCAGTTGTTCTTATCTGTCGCCACGAGGCTGCGCGAATTTCCACCGACACCGGCCCGCTTCAGGGTTCCGGTCGAAAGATCGAAGTTCGACCACTGATTGTTCAACTCATAGGGATTGGTGTAGAGGTCGTAACGCAGACCCAGATTGAGCGTCAACCGCGGGGTAACTCTCCACTCGTCTTGCGCAAAGTATCCCGTCTCCCAACTGCGGGTATGTACATTGTTCGGGCTGGAAACCGAGTAGTTGTCAATGAAGCCTGCCAGCAACTCTGATACCTCATAGCCGGTGAAGTCTCCGGTGCCGGGACCGATGTTGAAGAATCCTTTGCCGCGGAAGTCGGAGATAAAGTAATCCACGTCACGCCGGATAAGATTCATGCCAAAGCGAAAAGCATGCTTGCCGTGGGCCCAGGAAAGTGTATCGGCGTACTGATAGGTGGCCTGCGGCACGATGAAAGGGCCTCCATCGCCGGTAAACTCGAGTTCGGTGTTGAATCCGCCGATCAATGGGGTGCCACCCAACTGTGGCAAGCGGTTGGCGTTGGCGATACCCAGGCTTTGCGCCTGCTGAATATTGTTGAAGGGATTCAGGAAAGCGTAGAACGGCCGTGAATATCCGAAGCGGAAATAATTGTCCAGGGTGCTGCTGAAGAGGTGGCCCTCGCCGAAAGCAATCCCGCGCGGATGATTCACGTTTGCGCCGGAGCCAAAGCCCGAAGAGAGCGTGGGCAGCCTCGGGGTCACGTTGAAAACTTCCTGGCCATAGCTGTAGCGTCCGAAGAGCGCATCTTTTGCCGTCATGTTGAAGTCGAGGCGGACATCAAAATCGTTGAATTGCCGGATCTCGCGGCGCGCGTTCTTGAAGTTGTGCAGTATGCCGGGCAGGTTGGGCAAAGGATACGCGCGGAGCAGGTTGAAGCCAGCCTGGTTGATCTGGCCTGCCGGTATCACATTTCCTGGAAAGGGAGCGCAGGTCAGCGGATTGTAAATGGCCCCGTTCACCGGCACAACAGCGCCGCAACCGGTAAGAGCGGCGGGCGTCGTGGTCAATCCGGTTCCAAGCAATTCCGAGAAGTCTCCATTACGCATCTTGAGCGTAGGAACGGTAGCGAACTCGGGATTTAAAGGAAGATCCTGGCGCAGGCCCTGGTAATCGCCGAAGATAAACAGCTTGTCTTTGATCAGCGGCATGCCCAGCGTTCCGCCAAACTGGTTGCGCTTGAAGGGCTGCTTGCGCACTTTGCCGGTGATGGGGTCGGGCGTAGCAAAGTAATCGTTATTGGCGTCCAGGGCGCTGTTGCGTATGAACCAGAATGCCGATCCGTGAATGCTGTTGGTGCCCGATTTGGTCCAGCTTCGCACGATGGCTCCGCCGGCACGACCGAATTCCGCATCAGCTACAGATGTAGTTACACTGAACTCCTGAGTCGCCTCCACCGGCGTGAAGAAATTGATGGTATTCACCAGGGACTCGTTGTTGTCTAAGCCGTCGAGCATGAAGTTATTGGCCTGGGCACGCAGACCGTTCACGACGAGCGCCGCTCCGCCGGTTTCGCCGTTGCGGAAGGTCTCGACGTTGTTGTTGATGCCGCTGGCCTGATCGCCGTAATCACCGCGTGTGACGCCGGGAGTCAACAGCGCAAGCTGGGTAAAATTGCGCCCATTCAGCGGAAGATCGCTGATCTGCCAGGCGTTGACCGTCAGACCTGTCCAGGAACGCCCCGGATCGAATTCATTGGCGCAGGGACAGATTTCCTCGCCTCCGGTCTGAAGGTCAAAATCTACCTCGCGCGTCTGCGACAGATCGAGATTAAACTGGGCGCTCCGATTCTGGTAGCCGCTGGCATGAGCCATGATCTTGTAGTACCCCGGAGCTACGGCTTCAAAGTCAAATATCCCGTCAACACCAGCTGTGGCTTTTTGTACGCGGCCCGTTCCCTGATTGGTGAGGGTCACCTCGGCGCTGCTAAGAGCTCCGCCCTGTTGGTTGCGCACATAGCCGCGCACGTGCCCTGAATCTGTCTGAGCAGTAAGCATGGGCGCGAGAAGCAGTCCTATAACGGCTACCGAAAAAACTCTTGCCATTCGTCCAGTGAAGTAAGTCGTGTAGGGTCTAGACATGTATATCTCCGTTCTTCATTCCGGCTCAGCGCGAACGGCGGCCGGGGTTGAGCCTGGCTGCATCGGATCACTTGGGAGCGGTTTTATTTGGGGGAGCGCGTTCTAAGATATCATCAAATCTGGATTTTGCAGCACAAACCGTGGGGCAGTTGAAAACTCAAAACTGCAACTGGCTGCAGAGTGCTAATTCCTTCTCTCGACGGTAAACTGTTTGCCATGCACGTAAAAATTCTCGGCTCTGCTGCAGGTGGCGCCTTTCCACAATGGAACTGTGCCTGCCGCAACTGCTCTTCCCTGCGCGCGGGAACTTTCAAGGGTAAAGCCCGCAGCCAAACCCAGGTTGCTATAAGTGAAGATGGGCACTCGTGGTTCCTGCTGGGCGCCTCTCCTGATCTTCGCACCCAGATCGAAGCCACTCCCCAGTTGCATCCGCGCAGTGGCGCGCGCCAGTCGCCCATTGCCGGTGTGGTGTTGACCAATGCCGATATTGATCACGTACTCGGTTTGCTTTTGCTGCGTGAACTGCAGCCATTCTGCGTCTATACCACGCATTCCATTCGCCGCATTCTCCTCGAAGACAACAGCATGTTCGCCATGCTCAACCGCGTGCCTGACCAGGTGCAGTGGGCCGATATCGTTCCCCGGCAACCGTTCTCGCTCGACACGGTGAGAGGTATTGTTTCCGGATTGACCTGTGAGCCCATCCCTCTGAGTACGCACTATTCCGCTTATATTTCCAAAGAGCGGGCAGCGCAACTCGTTTCCAGCGAAGCGCTTCTGGGACTCATCATCGAGTCTCCGTCAGGAAAGCGACTGGCTTTTATGCCCGCCGTCCCCCAAGTGGATGACGCCCTGCTGAAGCAGCTCGACTCCACCGACCTCGTGCTCTTCGACGGCACCTTCTGGAGCGATGATGAGCTGATCCGGGTGCAAGGCAGCGGACACACCGCGCGCCAGATGGGACACATCCCTCTCTCCTCATCGCATGGCAGCCTGCACAAGCTCGCCAGCGTGTGCCGTCCGCGCAAGATTTTTCTGCACATTAACAATACAAATCCCATCCTTAATCCCACGAGTCCTCAGTACGCCGAGGCGCTCACCGCCGGCTGGCAGATCGCGGAAGATGGATGGCAGATTGAGCTGTAAAGAACTCCCACCGCAAAGGCAAGGGTGCGTGAGAACTACCGTGGAAGAGCACGGCTTTCAGGCGTGCGTTTAGTGCTTCATGATAATTTTGGGCTTTAGCTGTGGTGCATCAAGAGGTTTTGACCTTGTCCCTACCGAAACATTCCCGTAACGATCCTCTCGCTCCCTGCACAATTTAAGTGAAGTATCCCGCAATGACTCTCCAATCTTTGGCGAAAGCACTGTTATTCGTCGCGTTGCTGGCGCCGGCAACGGCAACGGCCCAGCATGTATCCCTGCCACCGGTGGATCTTGGCGATACAAGTTTCCAGGATGGCGTTGGTGGGCCGGGCGTGCTGCTGCAGGAAATACTTGACTCGTCTTATAGTGGCCGTCTCAATGGCCCTCACGGAGAAAAGCTTCCAGGCAATAACTCCATTCAAGCATCTGCTTCGGTCTCCGAGCTTGGCTATCAAACCAACAAGAAATTTTTCGGCGCTTTCTACGGGGTTGAGGCCTTGCTGCCCGTGGTTCACGCGGACGTCAAGACCGATCTCGGTGTTCGCGGGGCATCGGGTGCAATGGGCGACTTCATTTTTAGCCCACTACTGCTGCAGTGGACGGGAGGTAAGCTATTCGGCAAACCAATCAGCCATCGCTTCGACGCTGATTTTATTTTTCCCACCGGCCGGTACAGCCCTAACTCCAGTGTCAACATCGGCAGTCACCTGGTGAGTGCCAATCCCAACTATGCTTTCACGTTGTTTCTTGCGCCGCGCTTGGAAACAAGCTGGCGATTTCATTATCTTTGGAATTCAAGGAACGACGATCCTGCCCCGGTGTTCAAGGCCAGCAGCATTCAACCTGGTCAAGCCGTGCATTTGAATGCAGCGCTGTCGTACCAGGTGAATTCGCGCTTGCGGGCGGGCATTGCGGGTTACTACTTGAAGCAAATTACCGACCCCAAGGTTGATGGACGCACTGTCTTCAATGCCCGAGAGCAGGTCGGAGCAATCGGGCCGGGCCTGGTGGTATCCACCAGGCCCTTTGACCTCTATTTGCATACCTTCTTTGAGATGGGCGCGGAGAATCGGCCGCAGGGATTGAAAGTCGTTGTCCGAATCTTTAAGGTCTTTCCCTACAACTCCGCTGCAAATCACTAGATGCGTTTAAAGACTGCTACAAAATCAACAGGTACGAAAACCCCATTTGTTCCAAAATAGGAAAATTCCATTGTGGAACAAATCTCAATTCTGCTTTTAATTCTGTCTGAAAACTGGACTGCTTTCCACAATCTGCATCTTCTTCATTCGGCCGAGCTTCGTATAAACAATGCTATGACGCTGATGTATCAAGACTTACCGTACTGGTCGGCTTTGGCAACCGATGTGCTCTTACATAACCAGAAAGCGAACGTACCCAGAGGAGATAGTCCAATGAAAGAAAATGAAGTAATGCGGCTTGAAGGTGTTCTGCTCAGCCACGATGCTCAAGTGCTCTGTGTAATGAACCAGGTGCTTGATAATTTCGAGATTGAAACTGAAGTCTGCACCGAGTCTGACTCGGCGCTCGATGCCGTCTCCAGCAGAAAGCTGGATACCTTGATTGTAGATTGGAACGGCGGCGACCAACCCGCAGAGGTTTTGAGTGCGATACGCAAATCTCAGGACAACGCCAAGTCCACCGTGCTGGTGATGGTGGATGGCACCCCGGATATGCAGGCTGCAACCCGCGCCGGCGCCAACTTCATCATGCACAAGCCTATCAACTTCGAGCAGGCTACACGTTGCCTGCGTGCTGCCTACGGGACCATGCTTCAGCAGCGCCGGCGCGCGGCGCGCTATGCGGTTGATGTTCCGGTGACCCTGAATATCGTTGGCGGGGGCCAGGTGGAAGGCAAGATTACCGACCTCAGCGTTGGCGGGTTAGCGTTTTACAGCAAGCAAGCCCTGCAGGTGGGCCAACAGGTATCTTTCGGCTTCAAGCTTGCGGGATCTTCTACTCTTATCCATATAACCGGCAAAGTGGTAAACACAGACGGCAAGAACCGTGCGGGCATTTGCTTCACCTTCGTGCCTCCGAGTGAGTTCACTGTGCTGAAGCAATGGCTGTCAACCCGCATAGCCAAGCTGATGGACCAGCAGGTTTTCGCCGATTACGCCAACCGGCTGAACTAAAGGAGCGATATATGCATACCAGAGTGCTACTGATTGAAGATTCGAGGTTCCTGCGTGAAGCGTTGGAAAAATCTCTGACCAGAAAAGGATTTGAAGTTCGAATGGCGGCCGATGGTGAAGAGGGCTTAAGAATAGCGCAGGAAGAGGGAAAGTTTGATCTGATCGTGCTTGACCTCTTCCTGCCCAAGCTCACCGGGTATGACGTCTTAAGGCGCCTGCAAGAGGATTACGCAACCAACGATATTCCTGTCCTCGTGCTCAGCGGCATCGCCAAAGAGAATGAGCTCCGAGATCTGATGAACAACGGCGCTACCCAGTGCCTGGCTAAAGCAACCCTGGATCTGGCGGCGGTTGTGGCCAGCGCCGAAAGCTGTCTGCATCTGAAGCAACGCGTAGCATAGAATCAAGCCAATATCTGCCGCATCACCCAGCCGATTTCCCCGCGATAAAACAAAACAGGCCCCGAAGGGCCTGCATCAACTCGAACTGGCAACCGGAAGCTATTTAGGCTGAGCCACAACTTTGGCCTCGCGTACCTGCGATGCTGCAGCATGTTCCGGCGCAAAGCTGATCGTATCCATGCTGTGGACCAGGTCTTCTATGTCCTTGGGGTTCATGGCCATAAAGGAAAATGTGACTGCGTAATTGGGAAGCAAGGTGAAAACCAGGGTCTGATAAATGGTCGGACTTCCCGGTACGGGCTTGGACATCATATCAATCCGATAGAATTGCTTGCCTCCAAATGTATAGCTCTTGTCGGGATTATTCTTGTTTTTATCGGAGTTGCTTTTGTCATTGCTTTTATTTGCATGCAGAGTTTGGAATGCGCCCTGAGGTCCGGCAAACACATTAAGCGCCCCCTCCACGAAATCCTTCGGTGTTACGTTCGAACCTATCGTATCCACGCTAATGCTGACGTAGCGCATGTCGGACCCATTGGAAGCCGAGGGATTGGCGGTAAACAGTGTGTACATCCGTGTAGCTGCAGTACTGGAAGACTGCACCACGTTGCCGTCCCATCCCTCTGGATAATGGTACGAAAATCCGAAATAGCCGTTCACATAATGCTTTGCATTGATGGTGCCATAGTCCGGGCGGGCGTCAGTTTGCGCCGGCATAGCGGCTGTGCTGGCAGAGGCGCTCTGCGTTGTTGTTGGCTTGGGATTTTGCGGTAACGAACTAGCGTTTAGAATCTGACCTACCAAGGGCGATGCCACCAGTACGATGGCACACAGCAAAGCATTCATAACAGAACGCTGTGTGAACATGGGAAACCTCCATTGTTTAATGGGGGATAGCTTTTGGGGGGATCAGTTATTTCTGGAGGGGTATTTACAACAAGATAGTAGCCCAAACCTGGGCTGATGTCACTGTATTTTTGAATAGCAATGATAAGTATTTTTAATGCTTAGGCGACCGGCTTTTGGATGGCGCACACTTGGCCTTCCCAGAAGTGCTTGATTACAAACTGTTTATACATGAACCGAAGGGAGGCCGATGTTGGAAAAGGTGCTTGCAGTCGTTGTAAAAAAAGGAGCAGCGCTGCGAACGCGTTGCCCCCTGATTCATACTCACATTTTTACCAATGTTTAGAACGGCTCGAATATATGCGAGAAGTCCCAGGTGTTTTGCGAAACGCCGCTGCAACTGACGAAAAAACTCATTTACAATAAAGCCGTTTGTTCTTCCTTCCCATAAATCGTTTTGAAACTTGAAACTTACAATAAAAGGATCTTCCGATGAAATTCTCTCGTTTCGTTGCGCTTGTCACCATGGTTTCGATTTCATCAGGAGCGTATCTGCTTCACGCTCAGACCAAAAGCCATGCGAAGAAGAAAAAAACTCCTGCTGCGTCTGCGACCGCTCCGGCGCCAGTCATCAAAGCTCCCGTGATCACTACAGGCAAAGACGCTTTCATTGATTACACCCAGGAAAAACCAGGCGCCTACCGCAAGATTACGGTGCCAGATTTGCCGGAGCCGTTTGCAACCGAGTCTATTGATAATGGACCGAAGGTTGTACCCCGTCCTTCGGGAGCCTGGCCCCAGGCCCTGCCCGGATTCAAGGTTGAACTCTACGCTTCAGAGCTCGACAATCCACGGCTCATTCGTACCGCTCCCAACGGCGATATCTTTCTTGCTGAGAGCAATCCCGGAGTGGTGAAGATATTCCGTGGCGTGACTGCCGATGGAAAAGCTGCGGAAACGGAGGTCTTCGCCACAGGTTTCAAGAAACCTTTCGGCATCGCTTTTTACCCTCCAGGTCCCGATCCACAGTGGGTTTACATCGGTAACACCGACGCAGTTGTCCGCTATCCTTATCACAATGGAGACATCAAGGCGGCCGGCCCGAAGCAGGTCATCGTCTCTAATCTGCCCTCTGGCGGTTTTTTGCGCGGCGGAGGCCATTGGACGCGCGACATCGCTTTTTCCCAAGACGGGAAAAAGATGTATGTTTCTGTTGGTTCGCACTCGAATAAAGATGACACTGACGGAAATTCTGTCGAAAACCGCCGGGCCGACATTCTGGAATACAACCCCGATGGCTCGGGCTTCCGCATTTATGCCTATGGCATTCGCAATGCTGTCGGTATTGCCTTCCAACCTGAGACCGGCGAATTGTGGGCCTCAGTCAACGAACGCGACACCTTGGGCGATGACCTTGTTCCCGATTACATCACTCATGTTGAGGAAGGCGGATTCTACGGCTGGCCCTGGTACTACATGGGTGGACACTATGATCCCCAGCACAAAGGCAAACATCCTGAACTTCAGAGCAAAGTAATAACTCCCGATGTGCTTCTGCAACCCCACTTTGCTTCGCTGGAAATGGTTTTTTACGAAAGCAGGCAGTTCCCTGCCGAATATCACGGCGATATCTTCGCCGCGGAGCACGGCTCCTGGAACCGTCACAAGCGTTCAGGATATGAGGTGATTCGCGTACCTCTTAAGAAAGGTAAAGCTGGAGGCGAATACGAAGACTTCCTGACCGGCTTTACCACCGACGACGGCAACGTCTGGGGACGCCCCGTGGGTGTTGCTGTCGGCAATGATGGTTCATTGTTTGTCACCGACGATGGCTCCAACTCGATTTGGCGAGTCAGTTACGTAGGCAAGTAGGAGCGAAGAAAGCTCAATCATTCAGCTTACAAATAAAAGCTGACAACAAAAAAGGCAGCCCTATGTGGCTGCCTTTTTCTCTGTCTCAATATAAATTATTTGCTGGCCTGCAGTTGTTGCAGGTCTGCCAGCACTTCGTCGCTGTGCGTCGCCGGCTTGACCTCAAGATACACCTTGCGGATGGTGCCGGTCGGATCAATCAGAAAAGTATGGCGGGCTGCATAGGTTTGACCCTGATAGTCCTTCGCCGAGCCATATTTCTGCGACACCGTGTGATCGGCATCAGACAGCAGCTTGAAATTCAGGCCTTCCTTGGTGCAAAAACCTTTGTGCGAGTCCACCGTATCCACGCTTACTCCAACGATGGCGGCATTCTTCTGCTCGTATTTATCCATGTCTCTTTGGAAGTTGTGGGCCTCTAACGTACAACCGGAGGTGAAATCCTTGGGATAGAAATAAAGTACGACCCACTTGCCTTGAAACTGGTTTAATGAAACCTGTTTTCCCTCCTGAGATGACAGGGTAAAATCCGGAGCTTTAGTTCCGGCTGCCGGGGCTGCGGGCTGCTGTGACTCGTCAGCCGAGAAAGATAACACCGACGCGCACACTAGAAACAGCAGCGATACAACGAGAATCCTCATAATACCGTTCTCCTTTCGTTAGAAAGGATAAATGATTTGTCTAAACTTTGGCCAGAAACAGGCTCCGCTTATCCAATAATTTACAAACTATTTACAAAGACGCTTTTTCGCCGAATCAACTATTCATGAACGAATCGTCCCAGGTTTTCCACCAGCATCTTCATCTGATGGTAAAACTCTTTGATCCCAGGAGTATCCAGATCGAGGTCGCCACTGTGTATGTCGTTCATCAAGTCCTTTGACAGTTCCTTGGCGACGCGCATACGTTCCTCCACGACCATGGCAATGACTGAGAATGGATTTCCACCGGCCTTCTGCTCCTCCTGGATCCACTTTTGCACGGCAAACGCGGTATGCCGCGCATTGTTCATTGCTTTCCTGAATTCCACTAATACACGTACATCCACCGTTCCAGTTTTGATATCTTGCGTTAGTTGCTTCAACTCTTCACTGGTTTTCTGCAATCGGGAAGTGAGTTCTGGATTTGCACTTTTGTCATCGGGCATAGTTGTCCTCAATTGCAGCGATTGTACCCAAATTCCAGGTAAAAACTCTAAAATCCACTCGGCAGAAAGCCCTCATGTTAATAGCCATAGGTTTTGAGGCTTATTTGTCTCTTGGATTGAACAGCCACCACTCTGTAGTTACCTTCGTACCTGACCTTCGAGCGAACTTCCATGTCCCGGCGAGCCTTGGCCCCAGAAAGGAACGGTTCCCAAATCGGAATAGAGTTTGATATGCTACTAGTGAGCGAGTTGATTCGCTCGACTTCCCCCCAAGTCGCTGTAAGAACCAGAATGGCAGTAAAAAAATAGCTCGCGAGGAGTTTAAGTGCGCAAATCAAAAAAGAAGACTAGAACTAAGCGAAAGCCGGCAAGACCCAGATATTCCAAAGATGTCCTGGCCAAATTACGCAAAAAGCACCATATTATGAAATGGCGCGATATGCAGAAATTGGCCATCGATAAAGCAATGCGGGCCACCAAGGGAGACAAGCTTTTGGTAGCGGCTCTACTGGGCGTGGGGAAGACGACGATTTATCGGAAAATCTCCTAGCACTTCATCCGAAATCAATCTGTTTTGACGAAAGGGCAATTTCAGGCTTTGTCCACCGTCTTTCTCCGTTTGTATTTAAGGTGATATTCAAAACTCTTGGCTGATGTGTTCCACGTTTTGGGAGTCTGCGTCTCAGGAACCGATGCAAGGGACGTAAACCTAAATCCCCCGCAAGGGAGCTTTAGCGGGATGGCCCAAAGTCTTCACCATAGTAAAAAGCGGTGTTCCAAACAAATCATGGGGACCTTCGTTGCTGCGCTGAAAACCCAGGCCTTCATAGAGCACGATCGCGTGAGTTAAGAAAGGCGTCGTGCTCAGAAACAAACGCCTGTGGCCGTGTGCAGCAGCGAAGCTCTCGATGTATTGCAAAAGCAGTTTCCCGATTTTCAAACCTCTTGCTGTGGGAACAACCGCCATGCCACGAATGTAAAGTTGTGTGCCTTTGGACACCGCGGAAGCCGTGCCCACAATAGCGTTATCATGCAACGCAACCCAGACCGGGCCTTCGCTCATACGGGCAAGCACCTGATCACTCTTCGGAGTAGTTGCCGAAAAGCCTTCTTCCGTATAAGAAGCTCTGTACTCCAGGAACGACTCGAGCAGGACTGCCGCAATCAAGGCAGCATCTTCTGCAACAGCCTGGCGTATCTCTACGCCCGGATGTTTTGATCTCGTCTTCCGCTTGTGCATATCCCAATTCTAGAGCGTTTCCAGCATGGCTATGCCCTTTCGGTGGGATCACGTGTCAGGGTACGGATTTACAGGTTGCGGAAAAAGTCCCTCGTGTGTGAAGACATGTGTCGGGGCACGACTTTAGAGGTTGCGGAGAAACTCAATTCTCGTGAAGTCTTTCGGAGGGGCACAGCTTTAGCTGTGCCGGAAGTCGTTGGGAAATAACACTTCCTTGCTGCCGTAGGCATGCGCGCAGCCGGGTGAGCTTTTGGTGAGTGCTGTCTCGCACGAACCAAAAGCGAGGGCAAAGCCCTCAGATGAAAAGCGGAGCGCCCCAGAAAAACGTTTTTCCGCAGCCTCTTTAGTTGTGCCGCTAAGCTGCCAAAAATGAACAACTCCACTCTGCCGAAGGCATGGCGTAGCGAAGCTGAGCGCTAGAAAAAGTTTTACACCAACCCTGAAGACGCTCTAAAGTAAAGACCTGAATATCTTCAGTTGGCTGCCTTGCGCAGCACGGCGCTCTGCCGTTCATCGGAATTGATCTGGTGCAAGAAATCGCGGAATGCATCCAGCTTCTCTGCAGGCACAGCTACGTCCTTAATCTCGTACGTGCGCTTGTAGTGCAGCGTATTGCCGTTGACTTCGACCACGCTGGAGTAATATCCGTAATCGCATTTGGCCTCGACCGGCTGCGGCAGCTCGTCCACAACGTAGCCCGGCGGAAGCGTAATCTCGAAATCATCGGTCTGCAGGGAGGGATCGCGTAACTCCACCGGGTAAAGGCGTTTCTTGTCTTTTTCTTTTCCCAGTGCCCCGCCTTTTTGCCCGAGTACGCGTGGGCGTACTAATAATAGATTACCCGAAGAGCGTGCGTAGTTTTCTGCAACGAAGTTATACTTCAACGTCAATGCAAGATTGTACTGATCAAGGTTCCCCACAGATGCCGATTTGATGGAAAAATTGTTCACTGAATTGCCGACGATATTTTCCACTACTTTTGCGCGCTCTGCCGGTTGCACCGCTTGAAACTCTGCGCGACGGGAAGCCGCCTCCCCTCCCGAGCGGACCTCGTCCACGTCTCCCGAAAGCATCCCCGTAGGACTCAGCGTAAATTTCGCTGAACGAGTTAGACGGCTGGCAGAAGGCGCCAGCAAAGGCGTGTGCACCAATTCGCCTCCCTCCGGTGCCGCTACAAGTCCATAGCTATCCTGAAGGTAGTAAGGCAGATAGCCAAAAGGCGTATACGAACTTGTGGGATCAAAAAACAAAAGACGGCCCAGTTTGGGGTGTTGGACAATTGCGTACAAGTTGGCGCTGGGAACGCTTTCCGGCAACCGAATGGCCAAGATAGCATGATTGCCAGCAATAGAAGGGGTCTCGGGGACAACAATGCCTCGTTGAGTATCCACGATAACGTAGTAGGACTCAACGCCGATTTCATGCATCATGGTGCTCAACAGCGTCACCTTGTCCTTGCAATCCCCATAGCGGTTACGGAAGACTGCATCGGCAGAATGCGGTTGAAGACCGCCAATGCCAATCTGGATCTCGACGTAGCGTATATCATGCTGCATAAAAGACGCCAAAGCCTGCATCTTGTCGAGTAGCGTTGGAGCATTCGAGGTTAACTCTGCCACCTTTTTTTGAATCTCCGGAGTGGGTTGTCGGCGATCAGCGGTAAGCTGCGCATACCACAGCCCAATATCACGCCACGATCCGCTGCTCTTGGCGCGCAATGCAGAATCGCGCGGATAATATTTCACCGTCAGACGCCCGGCAACGGCCAGCCACGATGGCATATCGTCTTCGTGCTCAACCGCCGGCAGATTCTCCGTCTCCCATACGTACTGAGTGGGCCCATCGGGCTGGGGCTTGACCTCCGCATAGTTGGACCAGTATGTAGCCATTTCCCAACCAGCAGGAAGGTTTAGCGTGAGACGGCTATGGCGCACCGGAATTTGATGTTGTAGCTGCCAGATATCCTCGAATACGTACGGCCGCTCCTTCTGCACGAACTCGTAACCGACAATGCTTCCAGGTTCAACCGCTGGAAGCTGCAAACCTTTGCGACGTTCGTCACTATAGAGATCTTCAGTCCATCCACTTTCGATGGCGTCCTTTTCATTCACCTGATACTCGGGCCCGGTCGGCGGGATGGCCCAGGCTTTCAGATATGAGAGCTTGGTCTCGCTATCAAAATTGACTACGACTGTGCCGTATTCGTCGCGCGCCTCCGGGCGCAGGATTTTATAGGCACGCCGGTACAGCGTCTCGATTTCACCGTTGTCCTTGACCGTGGTGTTGCGTTCATCCAGCAGGATGACCGCAACCGTCTCGGGCGGATACGCGGGCAGGGTCTGCCGTGCCGCTTCGTGCATCCAGTCGGGAGCTTTGTCAGCCGCCTTCATCGGCGATGGCAATCCCAAAACGAGCAAAGCAAGGCACATTGCGGCCCAAACTGCCGAACGCTCGCTTTTGCGCAAGAAACTACTTTTTCTGGGCAGCCTGTGCCGTCGTGAGGACGAGCTGTGACTCATCGTCGCTTTTGACCTGACTGAAAAAACTCCGTAGTGCCCCATAGTACTTCACCTCGAACAGAATTTGCTTTACATCCAGGCGACGATCAATATGTACGATGGATCCTTGCGGTGTAGCAGCCAGGCTGTAGTCAATGACCGCTGCTTCTGGCGTCTTTACCGCAGGCGGCGCCGTCTCGATGCTATACCCGTCGGGGATATGCAGAATGATCTCATCGTGCTCCGTGTAAGGATAGTGGAAGTATATGACGTTCACCCGCTGGGCGGATTCGAACGCCTGGGCCTCGGGCGAGCGGAACACCGTGACCGGGGCCAGGATGCGGCGCCCCGTGGTCGCGCCGAAGCCGGTCATGCGAATCTTTCCTTCGATATGCAGCGGGGCATTGTTATTGTCCCAACCGGTGGTCTCGGTTATTTCAAAAGAGGCCTCAGAAGGTAACCACTCGCGGACCAGATCTGTCATGTCCTTTTTCTTGCCGGCATCGTCGTCTTCATGTTCCTCTTGCCGGCGCATACAGGCAGACGCGTCAAAATAGTCAACGATGATCTTGCCCGAAAGATTGCCGTCTGCGTCGAGCCCGATGTCAGCCTTGCGTTCGCGCCTCGCATCATTAGCATCGGGAACGGTTGTGGTGATGGTATCACCACCCTGCTTATTCAGCCGTATGCCTCTGACCCCGGTCTCTGACCATGGCAACAGGCCGTAAGGATAGAATGGGTCTCCTGGATCAAGATAAACGTCTTTATTTTCCAGTTTTACCCAAACGAGGTCGTCGTCAATTTCTGATGGGTCCTCCATCTGTTCGTGAAAGAAGTTGTTACTGCGAGGGGCCACATACACCGTGGTGGCCTCAAAGCCAGCCGTCCGCGCCAGACCAATAAAGAGAAAGTTGATCTGGCGGCCGGTTCCGTAGCCGTGCTTCAGCACATCTTCGACGTTGTCGTTCTTTTTGAGGTTCTCGACCTTGATTTCTTTTTCGGTCTTTTCAACGTCATAGAGAGTGTTCCGTATCTTCTGAACACGAGCGTAAATCTTCCGCAGTTTCGTCTCTGTAGAATCGTTTGGAGAAATAATCTGGCCTAGCTCTGATTCCAGCGCACCCTTGCGGTTGATGTAGTGTTCAAATTCGTCGTTCCATTTCTTGCCCATGCGCTTCCAGTAATGGTCCGGGGGCTCATTGCTGGGTTCATCCGATTGACGGTAAAAAAATTCCAGGCGGGCCTCCAGGACCGGCCGCGGGAGCATGTATTTCTCATCATCAATCCCCGGCATATCATGCAGCTCCATCATATAGGAGCCATCTGATTGTCTTTTGGGCTCGGTTTTGTGAGGAGTGTTGTACCGCCAGTACAACTGGTAATCAATATCCCGCTTGGAAGGATGGAAAGCGAATTTGGCATAGCGGGTGAAAAGATCTTTTTGCAGGATCCAAACGGGTTCCACCAGGTATTCCCGGTCGTGTTGCTCACGATACTTGTATTCAATAATGCAACCCGGTTGTACCTCGGGCAGACTGAAGGCCTTTACCAGAAATTTTATACCGCCTGTCTTGAGTACCTCTTTTTCATACACTTTGCCGTCAAAGTTCACGATGCTGCCGTCGGGGCGAATCGTGCGCGCACGCACATCGTGGATATCATATCCACCTTCCCCCCTTTTGATGAAGGGGATTTCGACATCTCCCGCCTTCTTCCCTGCTTCCGTGAAAATCTTGATGCGAACGTATTCGGAAACACTCGCCTCGGTGGTGTCCACGTTGCTTTCCCGGTAGAGGATCATGGCGTGCGCGCCTGGACTGGCTGGATTGTCTTTGAGTGCCAGGTCTTCTTTTGCAATTGGCTGCCAGTCCTCCGCCAATGCCGCGGGCAAAAAACCCGCTATCGCCACGGCAAGTCCAAAACACATGGTTGCAACGCTACCCAAACCCAAGACACGCTTCACGATATCTTCTCCTCTTTAAGGTGTATGCTGGCTGCCACGACAGAGTTGCGATTGGTGTGCCTATGTATATATGTCAGTTTTGCGAAAAAACTTTCAACGATTCACCAAACTGATGTTCTCTGCACGGCAGAATCTTCTCGGCATTACTCCGCCGGTTTCCACTTTCATTTGAACGCAGGGACGGCCCCAAAAATGTAGATGAAAGCTAAAGATACTCGCGCTGACGAGGGTCGTCAATGCCCTTTTCGAGTCGTTTTTTGGCGTGGAGCGCGAGCCTTAGAAAGATCCAGGCGGCGTGAACTCACGCCGCCTTTCTCCTTCTCCCTTGAATCCGTCAGGCTGGTTGTTAAAAGCCCGGGTCTCCCATATCCAGGGTCCTGCTGGTGCGAACAACCTCCCAGTTTCCGTGCAGGCTTTGTTTGATCGTGATCCGGCACTCATCGCCCCTTGGGGTAACGTCTTGCTCCTGGATCTTTTCCAGGCGGCCATTTTCGACCCTGTAGACGTCCTCACCGGCGCAGCGGCCCTTGAAGAATGAGGCGCGTATCTCTTCAGTCTCATGGTTCAAAACAATCCTGCTGGATTTCACCTGCGCCAAATCGTCGGTGAGAGCATTGGTGACGAAGCGTCCGGAGGATGGATCAAAGACGTAGTAATCGCGGCGCATCCACTTCGCGCCCGCGTCTCTTAGGACTGCAATATCCAAATACCCGTCGAAGTTTACATCTGTCATCTCAAAAAAGCTGCACAGACTGTCATCCCATATGCTGTTTACGTCAATGCTCTGCAGCAGAGAGCCGGCCTGCGAAATTTCTATTGTGCCCACATGGTGGAGCGTGGCTGTCTCCGCCGTAACCGGGTCTTCAATCAGCCGAATTTGGTAAACCGGTAGCTTCGGGCCCACCTGAACCATGAAGCTCGCAGTGCCCTTGGAGCACTGTGGTGCGTTCTGGGTGAAGTCTTCTGCCGTGAAAATCTTACCCTTCTGTGCCTGGACCGCTGACGCCAAAAACATTGCAACTGCAAGAACCAGAATCCGCCGCATTTTTTCTCTCCCGTGCCTCGCCAACTCGAGGCTTTCTGCTTGCCTTCGTCGCTGGCGGGCACTCCGAGAGAGTGCAGTCCTAAAACCACAATCTAATTCATTGATTCTGAAAGGCTTGCCTGCTAAGAGCCAGAACCTGAACGTGTCAGCCATTAAACACCCGTGGGAGAAATCATACAAAACACAGCGTGAGCGCGAAAGCGCTGGCAGTCCCAGCCTCACCCAAAAGTGATATCACTTTGCTGAGTTTTCAGGAATTGCAGGTACCATTCTCCTAGAGCATTCCAGAATGCTTGGCTTGGTTCTGGGGCTTTATCTTTCGGAAAATGCATGGCTCAGTGTCGTGCAGGGTTGCTCTTTGACAAAACGAATATCGTTCCAGTGTGCGTGGGGTTCCAAGGTGCTCCAAGATGTACGCTTCTGCCATGCTTCCAAGCGCCGGAACCGGGGTGGGGTGGCGCGGCGGAGAGTTTAGCCCACCACGAAGTGGTGGGTAAGCGTGAAAAAGAGAGCGAGCCCGGGAGGGGTGGCACCCACTCGGCTACGTTCCGCAGGTCATGACGGTTTGAAAAACTTTGGAGCTTGGAACTGCGAGGCTGTTTCACTACCCAGAGTTCCAGAGTTAACTGATCAGTATCTATCTGGCAGCCGGGGACTTATCTCTTTTCATTACTCTTCGTCCTCTCGTATGTACCTGAATTGGAATGACTTAACTCGACGGAGACTACTTTAAGTAAGGCAATAATATCTCTGAGTCACCAAACTAACCAGACTTTACTTTCGGGCCGCGTTTCACCCGACCCAGACACAGAATGGCTCTAGAACGGCTCTGCTGCCACCACTGGAAGATGCTCCTTCCCGGTTAGCTCTTTGTATGTAACCCGCTTACCTGCTATTTGCGCCAAAGCCTTGCTAAACCGTTCGCCGTCGTGAATGGGTTTCTCTCGCCGTGAGCGATTGTTGAAACGAAATGATTGCTCCCCAAGGTATCGGAATAAGTGAAACGGCTCTACGCTCACATAGGTTCCACTGATACTTCGCTTGAGCAAAGACCAGAAGTTTTCCAGACCATTCGTGGACACGCGACCATCCACATACGCGACGGCATGGTCTACGACTTTGTGAGCGTATTCGGCATCCAATCCGCGATAGGAACCTAGGGCATCGGTATAGAGAGCGGTTTCAGCAGCAACGTGCTTCTTGACTAATCTGTGAATGCGCGGCTTCATGGTATCAACAATAACTTCGCATCGTACATCGCCACCGCGTTCTAAAACTCCCCACACAACTTGCTTTCCCGATATGCCTCTCCCGGTGATACGGCGCTTGCGAACATCCATGTGCATGTTCCGCGCCTTGCCACCTATGAAAGTTTCGTCTGCCTCAACTTCTTTCCCCTCGCCACCCAGTTTCACAATGGAGCCATCCTGCATTGAAAGCCGAATGCGGTGCATCATAAACCAAGCGGTTTTTTGCGTCACTCCGATTGCACGATGGATTTCCCAAGATGAAACTCCATTCTTGCAGCTCGTGACCAGCCACATTGCTAGCAACCATTTATTCAAGGGGATGGGAGATTTCTCGAAGATCGTGCCGAGTTTCGCTGAGAACTGTCGCCAGCACTCAGCACACTTCCAGCGCCGTTTTGTCTTGAGGTAATAATGCTTCTTGTGACCGCACGCAGGGCACGTTACGCCATCGGGCCAGCGCATCTTAGCCACGGCATCAATACAGTTTTGTTCGTCACTGAAATGCAGGATTGCTTCCTGTAATGTCTTGGGGGATAATTCATTCGTAGTTGGCATCGCGGCTCACTCCGTGTGCTGATTAGCCCCGCTGTAAGTTGACGCTTACAACGGGGCGCTGTTTTTGGTTAGGGTGGGAAGAAAAAAGTTTTCTTTCCTTTTGGTGGCGACTTGTTTAGAATCAAAAAGAACCTCAGGCACTTCATTGTGCTTACCTTTCTTCCGCTAGAAGAGATTTGGTTCACTGGGCCGAATCGGATGCAACCGATTTCGGCCCTTGCCTATTCTTGGGACGGTTTTTCCTTCTTAGCCTCTTTGCTGTCGTCAGCACCTTCGTCCTCATCCTTAGTGATTCCGGGCCAGCTCGAAATGCCCCATGTGTTCTTAGCCGCCCTGCCAAATTCCTTGCTGCGGTTCAGGATGGTGTAGAAGTTCTGCTTCTTGTCTTTCGGGGTTTTGCCACCGAGTTTAAGGCCGCCCTTCACAACCCCTTCCATGATTTCCTCAGTAGTTAAAGGATGGCCCACAAGCTCCAAAAGCGCCTTTGCCGCTTCAGTCTGCGTTCTGCCGAAGAACTGAAAATTGCGGACTAGGGAAGGAATATCGCCAGTAGAAGATTTTGCCTTTCCGCTCGGCTGCTCCGAGTCACCCGTAAGGACAGCACCGGGCGCTAACCCAAGTTCCTTTTCCCACTCAGCAATCATTGCTTGGTAGGTCTCGATCCGTTTCTTGTATTCAGAGATCATTCGCTGAATGACATCTCGCTCCATAATCCACCTCCGATTGCCTAATAGTAAGCGCGGCGACGTGCCATGTCAATAGCTTTGCCTAGAAAATTTATAGGCACTTTAGGCACATACATGCAGAAATCCGCCGTGCCTAAATAAATTCTAGATTTTTATGGTAAAGTGACTAGTTTTTGATGTACTCTAAATACGGCCATTGCACGACTTGTTTTTGCTGCCGGTGCTTACAGTTCAACCTTCTAGCGGAACGCAAAGGCGACGAGAGAGTTCGGGCGGTGGACTATCAAACTGAGGTTAGCAAAATGGCTTCAACTGGACTTTATGGGCCTCACCAGCTCAACCAACAAAATATCAACCAATACCTTGCCGGGAAAGGGCCGGGTGTTTACGTGCTCGATAGCACAACGGATGGTAACTTCAAAGTGGATTATGTGGGAAGGTCAGATGATGACCTTCCAGGCAGGCTGAAAAAGTGGATTGGCGAGGGGTACGCCTATTTCAAATACGGGTATTACAAAACGATGAAAGCCGCGTTTGAGAAAGAGTGCCAAATCTATCACGACTTCGATCCGCCGGATAACATCATTCATCCAGACGCACCGAATGGAACTAATTATGTTTGTCCTGTGAGTGGGTGTGCGAGGGCGTGGAATCGGTAGCTAAAGTATCTCCGCATAAATAGCGGAGAACATCAGCAAGGGCAACCATGTACCCGTAGTGCCAGTAAATTTTCTCTTTTGTTCCGGCGTGGACGTGCAACTGTTCTTCAAAACATCCACGCCCATTTTTTTCTAACCAGTCGTGCAGTCCCTTGGCGCGGCGCTCTATCAGTTCCAAGTCGGCAGTCGTGTCGGTTTTATTCATGTTTTAGGGTTCCCTAGTCTCTCAATGACTGCTGTTCTTAGCAAATTACTTCGGTAACACTCCAGAAACAGGATGCGCCCGATTCTTTTGTTTGGTGCCTCAGGTATATTTATGCCTTAAGTAATGGGGTGGGGGGCGACCCATTTTTGGCTACAGCCGCACGTTACTAGAAAATCAATAGCCCCCGCAAAACCCTTCGCTCTAGCCAGACTGAGTGATGTTCCTATTTAGGAATGGACAGCAGGCGCGTCTCGCACACGGAGACACTCACTTTGCCGTTTTTACCTCTGCGGGCGCTCCGGACCTGAACACACTGGTTGTAGTAATGATGACAGCAGACGCCGGATGCTCCAGCCGTGCGCTTTGCTCTTTCACCATCCTGGTGAAATCTTCGAGCGTGCTGATTCGTTCGGTCTCTTCCTGGTCCCACGCGGCCAGCACATACCATCGCGCGACCTTGTCCTTGACCGCGACTTTTGCGAGGAAGTTGTTGGCATCGGTATTGATCTTGCAATCCTTGGGCGTCCCCGGAGCCAGCAGTGCGAGGCCGAGGTTCTGGTCAGGCAGAGATTCTGTCTTTCCCGTACCCGGCTCTACGACCTGATGCCCCCAGATGGCGATGGAGCACGATGGCTCCACCGAAAATTCATTCAGGTCTGGCTTACGCGAAAGCCCAGCCACTAGCGTTTTTCCCTCTGGATTGCTCAGTGTCACGCGCTCCCCGAAGCCGCGCTCTCCGGCCCACTGCGTTACCCGGGTGGTCAGGTCAGTCGAGCGGTCGCCGATCTTCCATCCTTTATATGTAAATTCAACGATCGCCCGCACCGGCCCCGTACTGATGATGCGCCACTGGCGGTCGGTGACATCGGCCACTCTGACCACATTGCCATCCACCCACGCTCCGACCGAGCCAGAACCCAGGGAAGGGCCCACGTTGTAGATATCGCGCGCGATCGGCGATTCTTCCTGATACTTGTAGCCCTCAGCGCCAAACATCTCCAGATCAAGACCACGTTTTTTCTTGCCCCAAAGGTCCATGGCATTGCGTTTGTCAAAATAAAGCCGCCAGGCAGTCACCTCTGACTCCCAGCCCATGCCGTCATAGTGCCGGGTGAACTTGGCATGGGTCCGCTTGGGATAATCACTCTTCATGTGGGCAATCGTCTCCGGATTGCCATAGGAAATCGTCACCACTCGTGTCTGCTTGGGTTGCAGATCAACCTGGAAAGCAAGCTCATCGGGCTTGCCATCGCCATCGGTGTCATCCGCCTGCGAGGGCAGTTCTGTGAATTGCACTGCGACAGCGTCTTCATCGAGCGTTGCCGCGTTGCTCGCAGTGACCATGGCGGCGGAAGCATCGAAGTCGGGAACCTGCTTTTTTACCGCGGCTACATTAATGACAATATCTTCCGCAGGATGTGGCTCGTCGGTTGAATTCGTTACCGCCATTTTGATGACCTTGCTTCGCGGCGCCTTGGTTTCCATGGATGAAGCCGAGGTCAGGAACTGCTCATTCATGATGAGAAATGCACCCAAACCATGGAAGTCGTTTACGTTTCTCTTTCGTGCGAAGTAGTAGGCAAGATCTGCGACGTTGGTACCCTCGCAAATGTCCGCTATATTGGCCAGCCCATCGTCGCCGAAGCTAAGCTTGGTGAGCACACCGTTGTATCCCTTTTGGGCTACATCTTCGTAGCTTTTATCCACATAACCCCTGCGCACCGCCATCGAGATAATGTAGGTGTACATGCTGGAGCTTGATGTCTCCAGCCAGTTGCCGTCTACCGAGCCTTTATCCACCACCTGGTACCAGAGGCCGGTCTTGCTGTCCTGATATTTCGCCAGACCTTTAATAAGGTCTTGCAGCACGGCGATCAGTTCGGCCCTCTTGGGATGATCTGCCGGCAAAACTTCCAGAACATCAATAATTGCCATCCCGTACCATCCCATGGCGCGGCACCAGAACTCGGCCGAGTGGTGCGTTTTTAGATCGGCCCATGTCGAGGCTCCGCTCTCATCGTAAGCGTGGTAGAGCAGGCCGGTGTTGGGGTCTTTCAAATGGCTGGCATCAATCAGCAGTTGCTTGACGGCCTCATCGTTGGCATATTTGCTGTCTCCAAACATCTGCCCATAGCGAACAAGAAATGGCATGGACATATATGTTCCATCCAGCCATAACTGTGATTTGCGGCTTTCGCCGGTCGCATGCCAGAAGCCGCCCTCTGAAGTCCTGGGATAGGTATCAAATCTCTTTCTGATTTTTTCGGCGGCAACTCTATATTTTTCGTCGTGGGTCTCCTGGTACAGCACCAGCAGCAGGTTTCCTGGCAACATGTAATCCAGGGCATCCAGAGTGTGGTCAATATCGCCTCCGTTACTCACATGCGAATCCACCCAAGTCTTTATGTATTGAAGGTAGCGGGGGTCCCCGGTCCTCTTCCACACTAAATATTCGCCAAACAGATACAACGCCTTGGCATATCCCCAGCTACCCAGATCGGGATTGCGCTTCATCGTGGCCTCAACCACGGCCTTCGACCAGTCAACTTTCGGCTCAAGTTTGAATTGCCGTTGGCCGTCGGGGGAAATCGCCGTTTGTTTGTCGCCGGTAGTTTGTGCGCCTGCAGGCAAGACGGCAGCCGTTTGTGCAATGACAGTAGCTATGGTCAGCACCGCTGCGGCGATACTCCTGTTCCAAGATCTCATTAAAGACCCCGTAAAATACCTCATAAGAGTTTTCATCTCTCCAGTAAGAAATCCGGCTGATACCGTAGCAGTCTTGATCAGGTTCTTCAAGTCAATCGGTGTTGATCTGCGTTCATCACGGCGAAAAATATCTTTACATTTCAGAATATGAAACCAGCTATGCTGAAAAGGGTTGCTGGAATAATCTAACTGAGGCCAGCGAGAATTGGTATGGTGGAGAAAACAAATTAGGGGAGACCAGGTTAAAAATGAAACTTACAAAATTAAGCGGACTGGCATCTGGCATGGCTGTTGTTCTTCTGTGCCTATGCCTGGCGGTTCCTGCTTTTTCAGCAAGTGATGTCACGGTCGGCAGTCCTAACGGAAACGTACAAATCAAAATTTTTGTCACAGAAAAGACTGGTTTGAGCTACGAGCTCACTTTCAAGAAACAGCCCGTCATTCAAGCTTCTCCCCTGGGGATTGTCGTGGATAACGTAAACCTCGGCCAGGGCGTCGCCATCAAACACACAGAACGTTACAACATAAAAGAAAGTTATCCCTCGCGCGGCGTTCATTCTGTGGCCAACGATCATTGCAACGGCGCAAAAATCTCTATCAATCACCCGAACAGCAAGACTACCTACACCGTGGATGTCCGCGCCTACGATGATGGCGTTGCCTTCCGCTATGTCGTCCCCGGAGAAAAACTCACGCGCACCCCGGATGAAGCTACGGTTTTTACCATCCCGGATGGCAGTACAGTCTGGTATCACGGTTTTACCGGCCACTATGAAGGCATTCACAACAAGGAAGACATCTCGAAAGTTACCGCTGGCGATTGGGCCGCTGTGCCTCTGACCTTCAAACTGCCCAACAACCTTGGTTACGCTTCCATAACGGAAGGTGCTCTGATGAATTACAGCGGCATGGGACTCGAGGCCGATGGCCATCGTGCCTTCGATGCCCGCTTAGGCAACGCCGAGCCGCCCTCTTACCCATTCACTCTGAGGTTTGGTGACGCCGAAGCAAAACGCCTTTCAGTTCCGGCCACGATCACCGGGACTATTACCACTCCCTGGCGGATCGTGATGGTCGGCGCCGACCTGAACACGCTGGTGAATTGCGACATTGTGAATAACGTTTCACCGCCGCCCGATCCCAGGCTCTTTCCCGATGGACTCAACACCTACTGGGTCAGACCTGGCCGCGCGGTTTGGAAGTATCTTGATGGCGGTGACAGCACTTTGGACGGCATGAAGGAGTTCTCCAAAGAAGCCGGAGATCTAGGCTTTGAATACAACGTCATTGAGGGCTTTTGGCAGAAATGGAATGACGATCAATTGCGTGAGCTTGTGGAATACTCAGACGGGCATAACGTCAAACTATTCGTATGGAAATTCAGCAAGGAGCTACATGATCCGAGACAGCGCCGTGAGTTCTTCCGCCACCTTCATGACCTTGGCATTGCCGGAGCGAAAATAGATTTCTTCGACCATGAAGCCAAAGAAGTAGTTGACCTATATCAGGCCATACTCAAGGATGCAGCCGAGTTCCAGATCATGGTTGTATTTCACGGGGCCAACAAACCTACGGGCGAGTCGCGCACCTGGCCCAATGAAGTGACTCGCGAGGCTGTGTTCGGATTTGAGCACAAATCCAATCCCACGTGGGCGCAGCATACCACAACGCTTCCCTTCACCCGTCTGCTCGCCGGACCGGCTGATTTCACTCCTATGCTCTTCGGCGACCGCCGCAAGGAAACCTCATGGCCGAACCAGATTGCCAGCGCGGTTATTCTGACCTCTCCGCTGCTGACCTTCGCTGCCAATCCCAAGAGCATCGTGGAAAATCCCGGGGTTGATCTGATCAAAAGCATTCCCAGCACCTGGGACCAGACCATTGTGCTGCCGGTATCGGAAATCGGCGGAATTGCTGCCTTCGCGCGGCGCAAAAATGACACATGGTTTCTGGCTGTCATGAACGGCGAAACCCCGAAGACAATTCATGTGAACCTCTCGTTTCTCGCTGAAGGTCCGCATCCGGCAATGCTTATCCGCGACCAGCAAGACAACCCGGCCGCAGAAAAAACTGAAAACACCGTTCTCAGCCCCTCCGATTCACTCACGATAGATTTACGGGCCGGCGGCGGTTTTATAGGCAGGTTCTTAAAGTGACTTCCTGCTCCAGGAAAATTATTGTAAAGAAAAGTTTACTGTAAAGAATTGTTAATCAGCGCTTTGAGCCGCAACCTCAGGGTTATAGTTGCGTCTGACATTACAGGGCGATTCCTATTGGAATTTGAACGCAGCCAAGAAACCCGCTTATCTAGTTCGGGGAAGTCAACTCTCACCTGCGCGCCAAATCAAAATTGAAATCAAGGAGCATTTCTCTATGTTGAAGCGCTGTGCAATTACGTTAGTTTTAGCATTGTTTGCGATCGGCACCTGTGCCTTTGCGCAAGAGAATCAGAATCAACCCAGCGGGCAGGACAACCAGGGCCAGCCGCATGAGCGAAAAGGAGGAGGATGGGGCCCGCGTGATCCTGCACAAATGGTGCAACGCCTGACCCAGGATTTGAACCTGACCGCCGACCAACAAGCCAAGATCCTGACCACTCTGCAAGACCAGCAAAAGCAGATGCAGACCCTGCGGGATGACAATACTCTTTCCCAAGACGACAAACATGCAAAGATGATGGACCTGCGCAAGACTACTATGACCCAGATACGCTCTGTTCTCACTGATGATCAGCAGAAGAAGTTTGATGAAATGCAGCAGAAGCGCGAACAGGAAATGGGCCAGCACCGGAAGAACTCCGAGGGCAACGAGCAACCCAAGTCCGACGAGCAGCCCAAGTCTGATCCAAAGTAATTTCTTTTTGAATGCGATTTAAGGTTTCGCTGGCCGGCAGAAGATGAAAACCATTTTTGCCGGCCAGAGCAAGGCCCTGCCTGCTTGCTTCACGCTGCTTACTCCCAAAGGACATGTACTCAGGATGTAAAAAAAATTGTCTGCAATAGACAAAAAACTTACTCTCTGAGAAAAACTGGGGTACAATTCTGCCCGCTTCACAAAGTCGGATTGAGCGGTTGAGTAGACGAGATTGTAACTGCCAAACGACAAATCAAGTTTCAATAATTCTTGCAACAAACTGCTTTCACATCTGAAAGCACTTATTTCATCCGTAAACCGAGGAAGCTGAAACTTAAAAGGAAGGCGAAGGCAGAGATATCGTTTAGAAAAACTATTGACTCCGTAGATACTGTATTTAACTTCGTGTCCAATGTTTTCCCGAAAGAATCCGGCCAAGTTTCATCACTCAAGTTCTGTGGGTTAGTGAATACGACGCCCAGCTCCATTGGAAGCTGAAAATGCACACTACAACTCCTCCCCCCATGAGGAAGCACCCGCTGTACGCGTAATTAAGGAGATCTTATTTATGGACGTAAGAATGGCGAGTTTTTCCAAAATTGTTTTGTCTGTGCTTATTTTGATAGGGCTGTCAGCCCCTCTGGCGTTCTCTCAGAGCAACGACCATGATCCCGAAGCGGTACCCGACAACCAACTTCCCCTTATGGCCCCGGGTGCGCCTCCCACTGTGCGCATGGAGATGCACCGCGACGTTTCTCCCGCCCTGCGTGATCTGGCGGCGATTGCGCCCGAGCCTCCCACTTTGTTTCACGAGGCCGAACCGTGGCGGCGCATTCCGTTGCCAGCGGGCATGGCAACAACAGGATTAATAAGAGAAGATGCAATACGGCAAACCAGCTTTCTTCCTGCCTCGCCGGCCGTGAGTCATAGCTTCGACGGCATAGGACAAGGCCAGTTTGGTTTCAGCGTAACCAGCGCTCCACCCGATACCAACGGGGCGGTCGGCTCTACGCAATACGTGCAATGGGTCAATACCTCTTTTGCAGTGTTCAACAAGACGACCGGAGCGCTCATCGCCGGACCGACCAATGGCAACGCACTCTGGTTGGGCTTCGGCGGGGGCTGCGAGACCAATAACGACGGCGATCCTATCGTTCTCTACGACAAGCTTGCCAATCGCTGGATCTTCTCTCAGTTCTCGGTTTCCACGACGCCATTCCTGCAGTGCATCGCGGTTTCCACCACCTCCGACGCCACCGGAACTTACAATCGCTATTCTTTCCAGTACCCTAATTTCGACGATTATCCCAAAATGGGAGTCTGGCCTGATGCATATTACGAAACCTTCAACATGTTCAACGGCAATAATTTTGTTGGGTCGGATGCGTGCGCCTACAATCGCACCGCTATGCTGAACGGACAGCCGGCTACACAGATTTGTTTCCAGCAGAACTCCTCTGTCGGCGGGCTCTTGCCTTCCGATCTCGATGGCACCACAGCACCACCGGCAGGCTCGCCGAACTTTATGGTGTTCTTCGGCACCAACAATCTGAACCTCTTCAAATTCCACGTGGACTTCGCCACTCCCGCCAACTCTACTTTTACTGGTCCTACGGTCATCCCGGTTGCCGCCTTCACTCCGTTGTGCAACGGAGGCACGTGCGTTGTTCAGCCTGGTACCTCGAATCAGTTGGACTCCCTTGCTGACCGTCTCATGTACCGCCTCGCCTATCGCAATTTCGGGAGTCACGAATCCCTGGTTGTAAACCACTCCGTGGCTACTTCTTCCGGTGGCGGTGTGCGCTGGTATGAAATCCAGAACCCCGGTGGCACCCCCACTCTGGCACAACAAGGCACATTTGCTCCCGATTCAAGCTTCCGCTGGATGGGCAGCGTTGCCATGGACCAGGCCGGGGACATCGCCGTTGGCTATAGTGTCTCCAGCAGCTCCGTACATCCCTCCATCGCCTTCGCGGGCCGGGTTCCTTCTGATCCATCAGGCACCTTGGAGGCCGAAACCAATATCGTCACCGGAGCCGGTTCGCAAACTGGGACCCTTCACCGCTGGGGCGACTACAGCGCCATGACGGTTGATCCGGTGGATGATTGCACCTTCTGGTACACCGATGAGTACATAAAGACCAACGGCAGCTTTAACTGGAACACACGCATCGCGAATTTCAAGTTTCCCAATTGCGGAACTACCAACCAGCCCGACTTCACGCTTTCCGAATCAGGGAGTCCGAAGACAGTTACGGCTGGCGGCAGCACTACCTTCACGGCTACTGTGGCTCCACTCAACGGGTTTACCGGCAATGTCTCTCTTTCTTTGAGCGGTCTGCCCTCCGGAGCTTCTGGAAGCTTCATTCCGAACCCGATTACCGGCGGCTCAGGATCGTCAACGTTGACAGTTTCCACCAGCACCACCACTCCTCCCGGAACCTATACGCTTACGATTACGGGCACGAGCGGCAGCACCTCGCACACCACAACGGTCACGCTGACTGTGAATTCGCAGTCGGTAGGCGACTTTTCGGTCTCCGCAGCGCCTGCATCTCGGATGATAACCCAGGGCAGCAGCACCACTTACACCGTTACCGTCGGGGCCATCAACGGCTTCTCCGGAACTGTGGCGCTCTCGGTCCAGGGCCTGCCGGCAAACGCCGGCTCAAGCTTCAATCCGGCCAGCATCACCGCTTCTGGCACTTCGACGCTGACCATCTCGACTGCCACTTCGACTCCGATCGGCACCTTCCATCTGACGATTGTGGGCACAAGCGGCGGTGTCTCGCACTCTGCTTCCGTAACTCTGGTCGTGACTTCGCCCTGTGTCAGCGCGACGGCGGGCAGCGGCTTCCACGATAGTCCTCTGCTTTCCACGCAGACGGGAACTTTCACCGCTGCGTTTGACGCAACCCCGTCAGCTTCCCCCATCAACAGCTTCGTTGGACTCTCGCATGGGGCCGCAACCACATTCGACGGGTTTGCTACGCAGGCGCGCTTCAATCCTACGGGAAACATTGACGCGCGCAATGGCGGCGGCTTCCAGGCTGCTTCTACCATTCACTACACCGGAGGATTGACGTACCACTTCCGTTTGGTGATTAATGTCCCGGCGCATACGTATTCCATCTTCGTGACGCCGCCAGGATCGGCGGAGCTGACCGTTGGCTCCAATTTCGCCTTCCGTTCTACGCAAAGCACAGTGACCAGCCTGAATTTCTGGGGAACAGAAGCCTCCTCAGGTTCAGACCGGGTTTGCAACTTCACACTCCAGTAATCTGAAAGCAATCGGGGAGGAGGCGGGGTTACCCCCGCCTCCTCCCACACCATCGGACGTACGGTTCCGCATCCGGCGGTTCATGATGGAACGAGAATGGGCAAGATCGCTTGCCTGAGGTCTTGCTGTGACACATTTTCGCGCTCCTCACCATCGACTACAATGAGTGGTTCTATTTCCATCCTGTTGGAGCCGAACACATTGCCGGAACGAATCATAGTTGAGGATATTCGCCTGAAGTTGGGCGAACAGATTGAACGCACCGAACACCTGGTTCGGCTGGTGCCTCCCAATGCTCTTGCTTGGAAGCCACAATTGCAGACAACTTCAACAAACCTGAACCACTTGCTTGGCCACCTGCTTGATTGTCTGGCCGGCGTTTGCGCAGTCTTCCACGCCGCATTTCCCCATGAGCTTGCGCATCTCGCACAACTGCAGTCGCTGCCGGTGAATCATGCCTGTCAACCCGAAGAAGCACTGCAGAGAATCCGCGAATATACGAAGCATATCGAACAGGCATTTGCTCTCTGCAACGATAATGATCTGAGGCGAATGATTCCTTCAGTATTTGTCCCCCAAGGTGAGACACTGCTAACGCTATTGTTGGGGAATCTCGAGCACCTGATCAATCACAAATACCAGTTGTTCTTCTATCTGAAACTCTATGGGTTGCCCGTCACCAGCAAAGACATTTATCACTGGCGAGGAGCGCCAGGTGACCAGGGATAGTGTGTATTCGACCTACTCTGGAGATCTACCGTGTGCTTCCATGCCGATCAGGAACTCGCAAAGCTCGCTCCCGCGTCCTTCCGTCTCCATCTCGCAGGTTAGCCCCGCGCAAAATCAATATACCCTTTCTGCGCGTCTGTGCTGATCAGCTTGACCCGCAGCTTATCTCCAACATCCACTCCCTGCTCTCCTCGGCACAGCAACCCTTCCACATGCGGCTGCAGCACGCGAACGAATGTCCCGTGTGGGGTCACTCCGGTAACGATGGCATCAAAGCTTTCGCCGATCCTGTGGCTCATGGCGACCGCGGCAATCCGTTTTGTCATTCCCCGTTCAACCTTGCGTGCGGCATCTTCTTTCTGGGTGCAGTTGTTCGCAATCGCAGTAAGCTCGTCGTCGGAATAAGGCGCCGTTTGTTTTGTCTGCATGGCTTTGATCAGCCTCTGGGTCACCACGTCTGCAAAGCGGCGGTTGGGGGCCGTGGAGTGGGTATAGTCCTGCACGGCAAGGCCAAAGTGCCCTTGCGCCGGATCGCCTGGCCGCTCCAGCACATATTCACCTGGCCCCATCAACTTGATCACTGCCAGTGACACATCGGCAAAGTGGTCGGGATCAGCAGCTTTGCGTTTCATTAGAAAATCATTAAGGGCCTTAGAATCCGGCTGGCTCGGGAGTTTTTCGCCACTTTGAGCTGCCAGCTCTACAATCCGGTTCCAGCGCTCCGGTGTCTTCACCACGCGCCGGATGGAAGAAACCTGCTCCAGCATGCGCGCCACTACCCCGTTGGCTGCGATCATGAAGTCTTCAATAAGTTCGGTGGCCAGGTTCTTTTCCTGCCGGGCAATATCCACCACCTGCTCATTCAACATGACAGGATGAACTTCCGTAGTTTCAATATTGAGTGCGCCGTGGCGGAAGCGTTCATTCTTCAAAGCCTGCGCTACTTCGTTTTGCAGCTTCAGTTGCGCTTGTAGCTCGGCCGACGCAGCTACCTTAGGCGGGGCAGCACTCTTCCCCTCGAGCCACGCGCCCACAGCATTGTAAGTAAGCTGCGCCTTATTGCGCACAATTGCCGGGTAGGCGTTGCCGGCGCTGACGCAGCCATTCTGATCCACCAAAAACTCAATGACTATGCTGAGGTTATCTTGGTTCTCCAGCAGCGAGGTCACGCCGGTTGAAAGCTGCTCCGGCAACATGGGGAAATTCCTCACCCCGGTATAAACCGTTGTGGTCTCCTTTGCTGCGTGTCCATCAATCGGGGAACTCTTGGGAACGAAGGCATCCACGTCGGCAATTCCCACCAGGACCTTGGTTTGTCCGTCAGGTTGGCGTTCGGCAAATTCAATCTGGTCAAGGTCGCGAGACGTATCATTGTCAATCGAAGACCAAAGCAGATTGCGCAGGTCGCGAATGTTTCCATCTGCGGCAACTCGCGGCGGATGCGCCTGCAGTTGGGAAAGCTGCTGTTGGGCTGGCGCTGGAAACTCCGGCTCAAAGCCGTTTTCCAGCATGACTTGCTTGGCTATGGCCTGCAAATCAACGTGAGAGACGCTTTTATTGTCCATGGATGTTAGTGAAAGAACCCCAGAAATTTAGAACCCAGAATATATGGAAGCACTAAGCCTAACACGCTGCCGCCAGCTTAGGCGAATGAGGCCTCGGTCCAGGAATTTCCCAATCCTTCTCCGCGATTAAAAAATGCCTTTGTGACTTTGTGGTTAATCTATTTCTGCAAATCCCGGCGCACATACGCAATTAACGTCACACCTGGCCGCAATTCATAAGAACCAATCCGCTCATACTTGTCGCCCAAGGTTTGTTGCAGTTCAGTTTCTTGCGTGTCTTCTCCGATGACCATGGCCTCTTCGGTGGGCGTCATGACCTTGCCCCAATAACCCGCATTAGGAAATTCCCGCAGATACCACGGCAGCGGCCAGTAATCTGGAGCCGTAATCATGATGCCGGTTTTCTCTCCTTTGCCGCCGCGGGCCACAATCTCATTGATTTTGTCGAGCAAAGAAAATATCTGGCGCGTGGTGTGAGCGTAAACGTAGGCAACCGAATCATCATCGTAGCGGAAAAAACTGATGTCAATTGCCTGGTACGCAGAAACCGCGACGATGATCCCCGCTAAACCAACCAGCGCTACTCTCACTCGTTGCCGCTGGCTCTGCCGGAATTTGTTGTAAACCTCCTCGATACAATACCCACCGACAATCGCCAATGGGATGCTGATATTCAGGGTCAACCATGGCGTCTTATATGGAATCAGCGAATACGCTGCCAGAATTCCCATCGCCCAAAAACCAGCGAAGAGTACAAAGCGATTGTTCCCACGATACAAGGCCAGGGCAAAACCTGCGACGCCCAGCAATAGCGAGGGCATCTCCTCCTCCCATAGCCACAAAAGATAGGTGTAAATATCGTGCCGGTCGTCTGTTAGCCCGGTTCCCAGCCAAGTCCGGTAGGTGCCCACTGAATCGTAAATGCCTTTTGGGAAATTGGTGAAAAACGACGAGTACAGCAGAACATGAATGCTTAAAAACAGCACTAAGGCAATGAGGAGCAGGACCGCCAGTCTGCGTCTGCCGCCGAAACGAGCAACTAGCTCTTCCTGCGGGTTATCTTCTATATGTTCATCTCCACGGGAAGCCCGAACGCGGGACTTCCGTGCGCTCGCCTTCTGCTCACCCCTTCCCCAGGTTTTTCTCCAGGCCTGGTAAAGCACAGCGCACGCATACGCTAACCCCAGCACTGCGATCGAGATGATGGATGTCTCTTTGGTCGCTACCAGCAGCGCTGCACAAGCCGCACCCAGCATCAGGTAAATCGGACGTGTAGTCTCGTAGTAGCGCAGGGCAGCTACCACGATGCCCAGCGTGAAAAATACAAACGGAATCTCGTGGATGAAGTAGCGGGAAAAATAAACTGCGCCGGGTGAGAGCGCCACCAGCACAGCCGCTCCCAGGGTTCCGTAGCTGCCCAGGTAGCGCCGCAATTGCAGGATAAGCCACAGTATCCCCACCCCAAAGATGGCTGGAACAATCCGCAGCGAAACCGTGCTCAGCCCCGCTTTGCCGTACAGGAGAGCATTCACCTTTGAAGTAATCAGCGCCAGATAATACAAGCTCGGCCCGTGATAGTTCTCCGGATCGTACCGGTAATAGCCTTCGCGAAAGAGTTGCGTCATAAAGTTGCCATTGACGCCCTCGTCGTTATGCAGCGGCTTTGATTCCAGGTAGGTAAAACGCAGGCCTGCAGCCACGATCAAGATCGCTATGCTTGCCAGCCACCAGCGACGTCCTGACAAGCCCACGCCTGAATCACTTTCCTCAATTGTGGCTTTTGTGTCGGCCGCTCGGGTTAGCGACGGCTGCGGTTCGATTGTTTCCTGCTCCTTTGCCGGAGTTTTGTTCAACAAATTACGGGTTCTAATATTACTCATCGCCCAGACTCGATTTTATAAAGACGATATTCGCCCGATTGTGCAATCACAGGAAACTGGTTCCAAAAATTCTCATTCACGCTCAGGTTGTTTCCATTCAGGTAATCGCGCTCCAGCGGGCTGAGCAAAACATAATTGACTTTGTAGCGCCGCAATATAGACAACGCCTCGGGAGAACCGGAATAGATCTGCCGGATATCGCTTTCCCGCAACCCATAGTCCAGGCCACGCGACCAGATGCTTCCCGGATATCCCAGCAGCGACCTTCTTCCCGTCAAAAACACCGGAGGATTATAAATAGGCGCATGCAGCACCAGCGCCCGCGGCTCGGTGCGCTGCAAAATCTGTTCCGCGATGGCAACACCATCCGAATCGAACTCGCGATATTCCGTCGTGCCAGTTAAGACCCGCGCGATGTCCAGCATCCCGGCCAGTGTGAGGACTGCCAGCAAAGTCGCCGCGGCCCAGCGCCACTTTGCTTCTCTGAACCACGAGGCCAGCATGAGCGCCACCAGTGGCGCGGAGGCCACATACCAGTAAAAGAGGACTTTGATGTTGTCCCACGCCCACGGGGCCAGCTTCATGAGGTTCGGTACGAGGAAGCACAGCAGAAACGGTAGATAGAAGCGCAATAATTTTGAAGAGACCAGGTCGCGCCCTTGCTTGCGCCAAAAAATTGCCGCGATCAGCAGCGGGATGAAAGCTCCAGTATTGGCCAGCCAGAACCAGATTGCATTATTGTTGCCCCGGTCCCAGCCCACCGCCCAGCCCCAAAACGTTTGCGCGTTGATTCCGCTGCGGTGCGTGGGCCACAAAATCTCGGGCAAGGCGATCACCAGCGCAGGCACAAAAAACGCAATCCAGGCGCGCCACTGCGGGAACAAAAGCGCCAGGCATCCCGCCATTCCCATGACCACGATGAAGCTGTGGGCATGCACCAGCGGCAACATTCCTGCAAACACACCGGCTGCGATCATGCGGCGGCGAACCGCAGAAGCGGGAGACGCAATATCTTCCTTCGACACCACTGCATTTTCGGCCTCCACTCCGGGTTGGATCGCAACTGCAGTCGCTTCGCCGGATGATTGCGCTTTAGTGGCTTTGCTTGAAACTCGTTTCGGAGTGGGAGCCGAAGTTGGAACTGAAACCGAAACCGCTTCCCAATTCTTTGGCGCTGGATTCTTTCTGGTGCCGGTGCTGGTGGAAGCCGGCGTCTGCCACGCTGTCTGATTCTGTTCTCCGTCGTTCAAAGCCAGCCACCACTGCGAAAATATAAACACTGCCAGCGGCACGCCGAACAGGATGCTGCGCTGGGGTATAAACAACGTTGTCAAAGAGTTGCCCCAGCGCCAGATCGTATCCCCCGCGATGGTGTAATCGCGCGGAAGATGTTGCAGCACCCCTATGAGACCGGAGTCTCCGGCCTGCGCATCGCCTAACAGCAGCCACCACCCCAGCCCACCGCTCAATAAAATAAGAATCGGCGCAATCACTCCGGCCAGCCGGTCGCGGGTCAACTGCAAAGTCCAGTAATGCATCATGCCCACCAGGACCAGACCCAAGGCGAAGTTCTGGATCCACATCGCGAAGATCAATGACGCGCCGCTGCGCACCAGCATAGCGGTGAGAAAATCCGCGAGGAAAGGATAGGCAAAGCGCACCCCGGAAAAAGCCGGATCCTCGGGCGGAAAGTTCTGGCCGTGGGCGAAGCTGGAGATGATCTGCAGGTGAAAGGGCAAATCGCCCAGATTATTGGTAAAGCCGGTATAAATGCCATCCGCGCGCTGAAACATGACGTCGCCAAAAATCACTCCCAACAGTACCGCAACTGATATATAGAAGATGGCGTAACCGCTCGCCGCCCTTCCAGGATGCAAAACCGCTTGCTTGGTTCCCTGCCAAGTCTCCCCCAGATCGCTTGCAACCTGCGATCTATAGCCTGCCCTTAACAGTAAAAGCCAAGGAAGTGAAACCAGACCGGCGGCAATCCCAATGGATTCGTGGTTCAGTCCCAAAAACGAGGCCGCAACAAAACCCACCGTTGCGAGGAGGACAAAGCCAGTGCATGTGCCGCCACAGAGGCGGGCGGCAAAATGCATTCTTGAACAATACACATAAGTAAGAAGTGTGCCGCTGGCAATGGCTATTAATAATATGAGGATGGGAAGCACGGTTTTGGGGTTATTTCGTTGGCTGCATTATATCTCGTAGGCCAAACTTGAAAACTTGAATTTTTAGTGGGGATTTCAAAAACAAAAGCAACAGCAAAAGCCTACCGCGGATTTTCACGGATCACGCGGATTGAAAGGCAGTTCTCAGTTCCGGTAAAAGTACCGGCAAACTGAGTCCTCAGTCGACAGTCCTCAAGCTTTCGCTGTTGCCAGACACAATGACTCAATGACCCAATGACTCAATCAACAATGACTTATTTCTTCTTCTCCGCTGGAGTCCGATAGCGCTTGGCGAGTTTTACGAACTCATCGGCGACGCTGGCAGCGCCAAGGGGTCCTGAGAACGGCCCTTCGCCTTGACCGGCCAGCAGCACCATGGTGGTGTTCTGGTGCTTCAGTTCGAAAGGATAATCCCATGCAAAGGTATAGCCCACCACAAGCACCACGTCGGCGACGTTGGGGTCATCTACGATGCGGATATTCAACGCCTCGAAATCGTCGTTTCTCGCGAGCGCGGACTTCATCAAGTCGCTGCCGAAATAGGTGGCCTCCCGCGCGTCCACATACATAGTTCTGAAACGCCGCAAGATGAAATCTCGATCTTTCGAGTTTTTCAGGGCGTCTGACCTATCGGACATCTCGTCTGATGTCGTCGCAGGCACCAGCTCGCCGGGCGCACTGCTCGAGTGACTGTCGCTTTGCGCGAAGCAGACCAGCGATGAGCCTGTGAGAATAAAAATGAGAAGCAATAAAAGAGTCAGCTTGATACTCAGTCTTGAACAAAGATGCATGGTTGGTTCCTCCTGTGCCCCCCAGCATCGCTGATCAGCAAAAAACCGGCAATACACGACGGGTAAATTAGAGATCAACTCACTCTAATCCAGAGGTAAATTCATAAGTATTTGATTTTTAAAAGTTTACCTCAGAGGACGCGATTGCTGGAAAGGCTACGGCTGAAATCAAAAAGTGTCTTTGTAGTTTGCACCTTATCGCTGCTCCTCTTGCGATTGTCTTCCTGAGGACTCGGAACTGAGGACTGAGGCCTTCTTACGGCTTCGACGCCACCAGACGACAGCCGCAGCCAGGCCGCTCAGCACCAGCGCCGGGAGCGGCGTCACAAAAGCGGCGTTCATACTCATGGCCAGAGAGCTACGTGCCCGATGAAACTTGGGTTTGAATTCGCGCGCTGATGCTTCATACCAGCTCTCGTTGGTGACATCGTCGAAGATGGAAGCATCCAGGTGGATCTGCTGATGGCCATCGGGCAGAGACGCAACTTTCAGACTGGCGAAGACCGGCTCATCACCATTCTGCGGGGCGCGCAACTTCTGGTCTATCTCCTCGGCCTCTCCCGCTGGCACCAGAAAGGTGTAGTCCGTGTGTTCTTTGGTAAACGCCGCCAGATTTTCCTGCTGCACCACGCTGGCATCAAGGCCTGAGCGTAAAGTACACCTGATCTCTACCCGGGAAAGGGTCTCATTCTTGGGCGGCTCATAGTGCGAGGTAATGACCAGAACGGGAAACCGGTCGGGAATGGGGGTACTCACCGCACTGCGGTACTGGCTGCCATAAATTATCAATCCGACAAAAACGATGAGACAGGCCACCGGAAAGTAGATGGCCGTAAGTCCCAGCCAGGCTAGGCCCGCCTTGACAACATCTCTGAGTCTCATCCGCTGGCGGTATTGTACGCCGGGGGAGCAAAAACTTACCGCGAATTTAGAGAGAGAAAGGCCTTTGTTTTCCCTCTGCGTTTCTCAGCGCCCACTGCGGTTAAGCTGTTGCTTTTGTTTTCGCTTTTGAAACTCGAAACTGCCCTTCCTAGGTGCAGGTAAGCATGGCGGTGCCGCTGACGGTCATCGAAGTATTGTTCACGCCAGAGCCAACTGTGAACTGGAGGTTGGCTGGGGCAGTGGCCGTGATCGTGGCTGTTCCCGGTATCTTGCAGGTCGCCATCCCGAGGCTGTTGATGGATGCCACTGGAATGTTCGACGACGACCAGGAGAGACCGTCAGCCAAAACCAGCATCCGGCTCTGATTATTGCTGAAGTTTCCCGTAGCGGTGAACCCAACGGTACCCTGCGAACTGCTGGCTGCAGTGGCCGTTGAAGGAGTGACCGTAACGCTCTGAATGGTTGGGTGGCCGGCACCGCATCCAATCACCAGGGTTGCGATGAGAACTAAAGCGAGTGAAACGATACAAGACTTAATCATAGTTACTTAGAACGTTAGAGCTACGCCGGGGTTGTCCGGGAAAACAGTTTCGAGTTTCAAGTTTCGGGGTTCAAGTTGGTAACGCAAGAGCTTTGACCACAGAGGCATCGAGACATAGAGGAAAAACTTTCGCTGAGAAACAGTTTTCTAAATCCGCGTTGATCCGTGAAATCCGCGGTAAGCTTTTGTTCTTTTCTGGCAACTGGCGGCTGGCAACTGACAACTGCTATTCGAAGAGATGCGCAACTCCAGCCTTGAACTCCTCCCAGGCCATACTCAATTGGGCCGCGAAGTTTGGGCGTGGGTTGCGTTCGATTTGTTCAACCTGACGAAATCCAGTGGGAACAGCAAACAGCGCAGGATCCAATGGGCGCTGCTCCAGCGAGGTCACCTGGGTTTGGCTGATGGAGGTATGCGTTTGCGTCGTACCATCGGGGAGCACAATGGTTTGCGATGAAGTAAATTTCAAGTCAACCGGAGCTCCGGTTTCCGGGTCGCCATGAGACACGAATTCTATCTTCTCACCTGGCGCATTTCCGGCAGACAGGTAGGAGAATCCTCGCTTGCCTTCGGGCCATTTCATATCGCAGGAAATACGCGTATCAAGATCTATATACCACCCGTCGCTCGCGGATTCGTAGGCCGTGGCTTTTGAGCCTGCCAGTGGGACCGACCGGCTCGTGATCATAACGTGCCTTGCGGTGTGACCGAAGATTTGCTTTCTCTCTCCGGTATCTACCGTGGTGGTTTCAATTCGCAACGTGGCATTGCCTGCCTTGGCCACCTGCGGAGTTCTCTGCTGCATCGCGTCCATCTCCGCTTTGCTGAGACGGAGAGGCTTGGGCGGATAAGCCATCGCCTCGTATTCGTTTTTATCCAGATTTAACTCGAAGGCCTGCCCCAGATCGCAGCGGGTAATGGCCACAAGATGCGGACCGTAGCTCATATCCATGGAACCATCGCTGCGCGGAGAGCCTTGTGCATTACGATACTCGCGCCGCCTGCGGTCGCCCTGGATGTAAGTGGTCTGCTCGCTGGGCATCCCTGCAAAAGTATTGCGTACAGTTATCTTCAAGCCAGATGGTAAGCCAGGTGTTACCTGAGCATTCATGCCGCTTGCTGCCTGAGGCTTTGCATCAGGAAGGTTTGCCGCCAGAAGCAATGGAATTCCGAGAAGCAAAAGACAAAAAGATGAGAGACGCATAAGGGACCTCCGCGACGCCCATAGGGGACTTCAGGAAAATATACTACAAAACAGCCCTGAAGGTTTTCGCCGCAGATCAACACGGATTTACGCGAATCTCTTTCTAGTCTGTCATCCTGAGCCGTAGGCGAAGGACCCCGAGGATGCGTGCACTACGAAGCACACCCACTTTCGCAATCTGATAAGCTCGGCCTATGGCCGTGTTTGGTCAGCAGGAAGAATACAAAAACCGTCTGGACTGGCAGATTCTCCGCGACGGGAGCATTGCCCTGTACTTGCGGCAGGAATACCTTAACGAAGACGCTGACTGGCTGCGGCAGCACGATTATCAGGTCTTTGCTTGCGACTGTACGCAATGGACCACCGAAGAAGCCATGCACACAGGTTTTCAGCGGACGCTCTCTTTCCCTGACTACTACGGCAAAAATGCAGACGCCCTCAAGGATTGCCTTTACGACCTGCCGGTGCCTGAGACGGGCGGAATGGCCCTGGTATTAAACCGCTTTGACGCCTACGCCAAAGGCACAGGCATGCCGCTCATGCATTCGAAACGGACAGAAGCCGAAGTCGTGCTCGATATTCTCGCAGGCGCTTCAAGAGATTTCCTGCTGACAGGCAGGCGGTTCTTGACGCTCGTGCAATCAAATGATCCGCATCTCCGGTTTGAGAGGCTCGGCGGAATGACGACGCAATGGAACCGGCGCGAGTGGCTGAATAAGAACAGGGGAGTCTAAAAATAGTTCTCTGTTCTCAATTCCCATTCTCAACGAAAGGCAAAACTCACTGGGGATTTCAGAATATCAAGCCGTGGTATCGCTTCCACGGCTTGATCTCCGATACCAGCTGCCTTCTGTTTTCCTTGCAGCTTGGAGCTGTTTTTGTGGTTTTTACTTCTTATCCTTCTTGTGATGACTGTCCACACTAGCGTCGGCGCTGGTGTTGGAGTTGAGGGTTAAGTCGTTGACGGCGCGCTTGTGGCCGCGCGTCTCCGTTTCTGAGTTTGCATGGGTATTGCTGTCGGCCCGCGTGGAACTGCTGCCTCCCGCATTAACGTTCACATCGGCCCGGGTGTCGGAGTTCACACCCAGTGCGGCGCCCGAGTCAGACCTTTCATGTCTTGCGTGATCAGCTCTTTCTTTTCTGTCTTTGTCTGCGCGTTCTTTTCTTTCTCTATCTGCTTCTTTTCTTTCCTTCTCCAGCCGCTTTTTTTCAGCCTTCGTCATGGTTTCTGTGTTGGCTGTGGCTCGGGTCGCGGAATGCAGGCTGCCATTCACGTTGCTATCCAGATTTGTGCCAACCCGCGTCGTGGAATCGAGCGTGCCATTGACGGCGCCGGTCTGGCTGCCAACATTGCCTACCGCGCCAGTCGTGCTTTGCACGGCGCCACCCACTCCTAACTGCGCCCCGGCGCAGAGCGTCATGCCAAGCAGCGCCGCCGAAGTCAGGACGAGCATTTTGCCGTATCTCATTTTGGTTGTCTCCTTTTACCAAAAAATTTCTATCTCGAAATCAGCTCACGATGAGAGTAAGTGCAAAATCCGTGCCAAAGCCCCGAAATCACATGTAAGTTGCTGAAAACAAGAGGGTTTCGGAATCGCACTGAACTTGAAACAAGAAGAAGAAATTACCTAGTCTCGACAAAACTTTCATCACCCGCAGAGCTGCCCTCTACATGCTCAGGCAGGCCCAGCGCAGAGATAAAGACAAAAGTGAACGCAGAGGACGCCGGAAAACGCAGAGGAAAGAATACCAATTGATATCACTCTGATATCAAAACATTGCTTTTCCCGGAAACGCAGGTCATCATTGTGGCAGGCGTGCGTGCACGTTATGCATTCAAGAATGCGGGGCTTTTTGCAGCCCTTCAGGTCTTTGACAATTCGCTGTCCGTATGCGGTTGTTTTTTCCTGAGGACTGAGGACTGACCAGCAGCAAGTCCCTCACCCGGGATCGCTTTTCGCCAATAACGACGCAGGTCAGACGCGCTTTTGGGCACTTAAAACACTGGCTAGCAAGTGGGGGCCTCAATCCACTCTGAAAATCAGCAGCAAGAGCTTTTGCGGTTGTTTTTCCTGAGGACTGACAACTGAGGACTGACCAGCAGCAAGTCCCCCACTCCAACTCGACTATCGCCAGTAATGACGCGGGGCAGACGGCGTTTTGGGGACTCCAACCATAAGCTAGCAAGTGGGGGCCTCAAAAAATCTTCCGAAAAATCAGCGTTCATCTGCGGCTAAGGGTTTTGCGGTTGCTTTTGCTGAGAACTGAGAACTGCTTTCCAGGCACTCCACGCCGGAGCACGAGGGCCCCGGCGTTGGAGTGATTCAAGGTATGGGTGTGCGATCAGGCACTGAGTATAAGCGTGGGGGAGGGTATTGCAGCAGTCATAAGCTTTGATGTTGATTGCAGACGTTGGGGAAGGGGTCGGACTGGGCGAACCAATCCAACCAGCGACGTACGGGCCTGAAGGTACTTATGTTCCACACCGTTGAAGACCATAAAATAGTTTCGCGATGTTCTGCTCTATAGCACTATGAATATTGGGGTGCAATCATATAGAGGAGCTATTGGGCTGTCAACTGAAACTAAAGACCATTACATAGCAGTTAATAAGAGTCTGGATAAGTGAACTTTGGTAAGGTCATTCAGGTGCGCTATATAGCAAGTAGCAGCCTCTCAGCTCCCGGCCTCATTCAAAATCCGCGTGATCCGCGAAATCCGCGGTAGGCTTTTGCTGTTGCTTTTGTACTTTTCAAATGGAGGTCCGGCTTCGTTTTTGCTGCAGCAAGGCCTGGCTTTTTTCTGCGGCTTCTTTGACCAGGAATCCCATTTTGGGATGGGAGGGTTCAAGGTCAACCGCTATACCGTTCTTCTGCAGCTCTTCGGTTGTGATGGGTCCAATGGAAACCACGAGCACTTTCGACAGTGCGCGCAACACGGTGTCTTTGGCTCCCATCTCATCGGCCACTTGCAACAGGTGCCGCAACTGGGCGGAGCTGGTGAACAATGCAACATCAATCTCATTGCGGCCCAGAGCTGCGATCGCCGCACGCAGCGGGCCTGTATCTTCCGGGGGCATCCACTCATAAACCGGCACCGAGGTCACGGTTGCTCCGCGTTCAGTTAAGCCGGTTATGAGTTCCGGATTAGGAACGCCGTACTCCTGCACTGCGACCCGGCGGCCGCGTGTCTGCAACAACTTTGCCTGGTCCAGTTCGTGCAACACTTCGCGCCACGTGTTCGGCTCAGGAATCATTAATGTAATGGGCACGCCCATCTCACGCAGCGCTGCCACCGGCTTCGGTCCGCGAGCAACCACGGCGACGCGACTCAGCGCAGCTATGAATTTTTCCCTGGGATGTAGGGTCTCAACCACACGCGTAAGCGCGCGCGTTCCCACGCCCGTCAGAAAGATGACGATATCGAGATGGCCACCAATGAGCTCGCCGGCAAATTGCAGCGCCTGGGTGTTGGAGTCGAGCGGGACCTCGCGCATGGAAGGAGCAACCACGGGCTCTCCGCCCGAGTTGGCGATGAGCTTGGCCATCTCCTGCGCGCGCCGGCTCTCCAGCGTGAGCACCCGCAATCCCGCAAAGCCTTCGTCTGGCATGCCTGTTCCTAACCCCGCAATCGCCGCAACCCTGTCGGAGTGAATCGCATCAGCCTCTCAGATTAAAGTGGTACCGAGCAGGCGTCAAATCGGAATGTTTCCCGGTTCCCTCTCAGGTAACGAACGTATAAAATCAACAATCCGCACCACGATGAGGAGCAATGCGAGATAACAGAGATTTCAGAGTGGGGAGGCTTCGGCCCAGCGCCGTAGGCCAGTGCCTTTCCATTATCTATATAACCATCGTTTTTGCGAGCTTCTGCGTCGCGCAAGAGAGCTATCGCATGAGCGGAACGGTGGTGGATCTGTCCGGTGCCGTCGTTGCCAATGCCCACGTGAAGCTGATCGCGGGTGGAAAAACCGTCGGCGAAGCCACTACGTCTTCTAACGGCACTTTTGCCATCAGCACGGATTTACAGGCTGACACTATCGAGGTGACCGCGCCGGGGTTTACAACTCTGCAGCTCCCCTTCACCAACCGCGGCAGCAACGCCCTCACGCTGCAGCCCGCGGGAGTTGCGGAGCAGGTGAACGTTGTGGCGAACCGCAGCGCAGTGCCCACAGCAGAGACGGCGGAGAGCGTTGCGATACTTTCCCAAAATGAAATCAGGACGTCGGCCGCTTCCGCCATAGATGAAGTTTTGCGGCAGGTACCGGGATTCACTTTGTTCCGCCGCTCCAGCAGTATTTACTTGAATCCGACAGCGCAGGGTGTCTCCCTGCGCGGGACCAACGCCAGCGGATCGAGCCGGGCGCTGGTGCTGGTGGATGGCATCCCACTCAACGATCCCTTTGGCGGATGGATTTTCTGGGACCGGGTGCCCATCGCCAACGTAAACCGCATCGAGGTGCTCAAAGGCGGTTCGTCAGAACTGTACGGCTCCGACGCCCTGGCCGGCACGGTTGCTCTCTTCACCCAGCCTTTAGATCTTTCGCGCGTGACACTTGAAACATCGTATGGCACAGAAAATACGCCGCTGGCTTCCCTTTCTGGCACGCTGCGGCGCGGACCGTGGGCCGGGAATTTGAGCGCCGAGACTTACAGCACCGGTGGATACAACCAGGTAGAACAAAGCCAGCGCGGCAGGATTGATCACAACATAAATTCAGAGCACGACAGCGGTTCACTCACGCTTCAATATGGGGACCCGCGGGGATCGAGAGGGTTTGTTCGCGGAGCAACTCTGCTGGAGTCGCGGCATAACGGCACCCCATTTCAAATCAACAACAACCGGCTTTACGAACTCGATCTTGGGGCGGATATTCCAACCACAGGCTTTGGCACTTTCATCACACGTGCTTATGGCCTGAATGAAGATTACAACCAGACGTTCTCCTCGGTGGCCAATGACCGCAATAGCGAGACGCCGGCGAGCACGCAACATGTCCCTTCCCATGCTTTTGGGATTAGCGAGCAGTGGTCGGCGGCGCTAGGCAAGCGCAACGTGATGGTCGCGGGAGTGGAGGGCAGCCTGGTCAGCGGCGCGACCCATGACACAGCACTCACCAACCGTGTACCCAGTTCGTTGACCCGCGCGGGCGGCGAAGAACGGGATTTTTCCGTCTACCTGCAAGACATGATTCAACTCACGGCCCGCGACACCCTGACCGTAGGCGGTCGTCTGGATGAATGGTGGAACCTTGATGGCTCGAGCCTGGCAGTTTCTCTTCCCAAATTGGTAACGACGGCATCGAATGTTTTCCCAAGAAAAAGCGAAGCTGCATTCAGTCCGCGACTGGCGTTCAATCATCGCTTCACAGACAACGTAAGCGCTTCGGCTTCTGCCTACAGATCATTCCGCCAACCCACGCTCAACGAGCTGTACCGGGCCTTTCGCCTGGGAAATATCCTCACCCTTGCCAACGCTGGTCTGCAATCGGAACGACTGTCCGGAGCGGAAGCAGGATTGAGCGTTAGTGGCTTGAATCGCCGTCTTTACCTGCATGGAGGATTTTTCTGGAACCACATTTCCGAGCCGGTGGCGAACATAACTCTAAGTACGACTCCTAAACTCATTACCCGCCAGCGCACCAACCTCGGTTCGATTGGCGCTACCGGAGTCGAACTGCAAAACCAGATTCAACTCACCAGCCGGCTTACAATCGATTCGGGATATCAGTTTGCCAACTCCAAGGTCTTGTCCTTCCCGGCAAACCGGCTTTTGGAAGGCCTCGACGTTCCGCAGTATGCTCACCATCAGGCAACAACCGACATTCGTTACGCCTTTGCCCGCGGCTGGATGGCCTCAGTTCAGGCACGCGCAAGCAGCCGCCAGTTTGAAGATGACCAGAACCTGTTGCCGCTGGGTGGCTATTTCACATTCGATTCCTATGCTTCCGCGCCCTTGACTCATGGATTGCAGATGTTCCTCGCCGTCGAGAACGTTCTCAACCGGCAATACCTGATTGGAAGGACCCCAACTCCTTTGGTTGCGGCGCCCATCACCGGGAGAATTGGTTTGCGGCTGACGTGGCCGAAACTGTAGGAAAAGCAGTCCTCAGTCCCCACAGGCTCCAGATAGCGCGCGTGCTTGAGTAACTGACCTCACCAATAAAAAAAGGCGATGGTCGCTCCACCGCCTTTTCACCTAACTTATCTTGCAACCGCCTAAAACGGCTCGAAGATATGCGAGAAGTCCCAGGTGTTTTGCGAGATGCCGCTGCAGCTTGGTGACACCACGCCGGAGCAGCCTCCGTTATCTCGCGCCACCGACCAGAACGCCAGGCGGCTGATGTTGCCGTTCGGTTTGGCAAAGTTCAGCACCGTTTGCGCGTCGTTCTCAGTAAAGACCTCGGGCGAGACGTCGTTGCGACCGATCATGGGAGTGATCCCCAACATAGTGGATAGACCGACCGATTGTATCTGGCCGAGCGTGCTGTTGGCCGCAGCAATCGCGTTTTGTCCCATGGTGTTGGGGTTGGCGATGCTGCCATAATCCATCGCCATGATATTTACTACGCTTACCTTCACACCATGCGACTTGGCATTGGCCAGCAGGTTGACGCCATCTTGCGTCAGACCGCTGGGCAGCACCGGCAACGTATACGAGATGATGAGACCAGGATTGGCTGCCTGCAATCCTGCTAATGCGGCATTGCGACGATCCACGGCCGCGGTATCGGCGATGGGAGCGCCTTCAATGTCGAAGTCCAGCATCTTGACGTTGTATTTGTTGATGACGGCTTGATACTGCGCCTGCACTGCGGCTGCACTGCCGCAGGCCTGTCCCAGCTCAATGCCATTGGCGCCGCCGAAGGAGACAATAACGTCACCGCCGGCACTGCGCAGTGCGTTGATTCTTGACAGCATGGTCGTGCCATCGGGGAAGCTGTCGTTGGGCAAGATCACGCCCAAGCCGGCCCAGCCGGCCCCGCATCCGCCGTTATCAATGATGAACGCCAGCGTAAAGACCTTGATCCCGGACGCCTGCGATATCTGCGCGATGTTGTTATTGGAGAGGCTCATATCAACATAGGGCGCAAACAGGCGTTGTCCGGTCGGAGGCGGCGGCACTGGTGTCGGCGTAGGAGTTGGTTTGGGCGTCGGGGTGGGCGTTGGTGTTGGACCCGGAGTTCCGCTCACCGGCTGCCACAGCGCGGGAACATTGGGCGGCTCCCAGCCGACGAGCGAGGTATGCGCTTGAATACATTTGTATTCCACACCATTAAACATCACCAGCGCACCAACTGCATACGACGTATTCGGTTGCCAATTGGGAACTCCGGTTGGAGGCGGCGTAGGTGTAGGAGTTGGCTTCGGCGTTGGAGTAGGTGTTGGCTTAGGTGTCGGAGTAGGAGTTGGTCTGGGTGTTGGTGTTGGTGTTGGTGTCGGTCCCGGATTTCCGCTGACCGGTTGCCAGAGCGCCGGAACATTGGGCGGCTCCCAGCCGACCAGGGAAGTGTGGGCCTGAATACATTTGTATTCCACACCGTTAAACATCACCAGCGAGCCCACAGCATAAGAGGTGTTGGGCTGCCAATTGGGAACTGTTTGCGCTGAAGCCGCCAGGGGAAGAAGCAGTAGCATCAGAGCACAAACGCTCACGACAACTAGGGGGATCCGCTTCATAAGAAGCCTCCTTGAAATTTGGATTGCGATATCTCTAGAAATCCAACTGCTATGAGGGTCGAATCATGATGAACTGCTATAGAGCTTTGATGGATGATCTCCTCTGCTTTGGCCTAGTAAATGAGCACTTGCTTCGCTCATGTTTTGGATGTGCACTATAGCACTTTGTGAATAGGTTGTAAACAGGATTTTATACATCAAGCAAGTAATTTCGGACTCGTTTCTGCCGGGTGAGTAGCACTCAGCAATCAATAATCACAACCAACCCGAAACGGGCATCTGCGTTTGGGATATTCGCCGGTGCCTGGAACCTTCTCAATAAAACTTTTCTGACAAAAAAATGTGAGGTTGCGGCAATATAGAGAATAGAATTCAAACAGGATTAACATTCCAGGGAGAATTTAACAATAAGATGATCTTTTACATAGTAGCCATTGTGATTGCTGCCTTCCTTTGGGCCAATCTGGAAATTCACATCGAGGGCAGCCAGGGCTGGGCTGCTAACCTGCCTACGTGGAAAGTTGACAAGCACATTCTGTTAGACCTGTTTTATGGCGGGCGTCCGCTCACCGGGTACCACGTTTGGGCGTTCTCTTCCGTGTTCTTCTTTTTTCATCTGCCTTTTTTCTTCCTGCATACCTGGTCCTTTCGGGGAGAACTCTGCGCTATCGCCGGATATAACCTCTTTTGGGTCATCGAGGATTGCCTGTGGTTCGTTTTGAATCCGCACTTCGGCCTGTCAAAGTTTAACAAGAGCAGCGTGTGGTGGCACAAGCGCTGGTTCCTGGGCTTGCCTTTGGATTATTGGGTCCTGGGCGGGCTGGGCGCAGTCTTACTTCATTTCGGCGGTTTTTGAGGCGCTCGGGATAGGGCTTCGCAGCCAAAAGAGGTTTCGAGTTGGCAGAGCAACAGCTTATTTCACCAGAAAGACGCAGAGAAAAACCAAGAGCGCGTCTCATAAAATCCGCACCGAGCCCTTTCGCTTTGCGAAAGGGCTCGGTGTCACTGGATACCAGGTACTGACAACTGAGCACTGTTTCCTAAAACGGCTCGAAGATATGGGAGAAGGCCCAGTTACTTTGTGAGACGCCACTGCAGGTATCGGAGGCTGCAGTGTTGCCAGGGCAACCGCCGTTGTCGCGCGATACCGACCAGAAGCTCAGGCGCGTGATGTTGCTGTGGGATTGCGCGAAGTTCAGCACCGTCTGCGCATCAGCCAACGAGAAGATCTCGCCCCCGCTGTCGTTCTGCCCGATCATGGGGATGATACCCACATTCGCGTGCAGGCCGGCGGATTGCAATTGGCTTGTGGTGTCAGTGGCGGCCATGGTGGCGGCGCCTCCCATATTGGAATTGGGGCTGCCGTAATCCATGGTCATGATGGTCACCACCGACACAGGAGTGCCAAATCTCACGGCACTCTGCACCACACTAATCCCGTTGTTGTCGAGACCGGTGGGATTCACCGGCAAGGTGAGCGATATCTGCAAGCCCGGATTGGCCGCCGCCAATCTAGCCAGCGCCTGGCTGCGACGATCAATCGAAGTGGGATCGCCGACCGCGGCGCCTTCGATGTCGAAATCCAACATCTTGACGTTGTACTTGTTGATGACCGATTGATACGCCGCCTGCAGACTCGATACACTGCCGCATACCTGCGCAAGTTCGGAACCGGCGGCGCCACCGAAGGAGATGACCACGTCTCCGCCGTTGGCCCGAATCGTGTTGATATAGCCGGCAAACGTGTTCTCGCCCGAGATGGGCCCAAGACCTCCCCAGACCGGCGTGCAACCTCCGCCATCAATAATGAACGCCATCGTGAAGAATTTGATTCCCGAGGCAGAGGAAATCTGCGGCAGGTTGCTGGTCAGGCTCATATCAGTGTAGGGCGCAAAGAACTTGCCGCTTCCGCTGGTAGATCCCACGGTGAGAGTCACTAAGGCGGTATGGCTTAGGCTGCCGCTGCTTCCGGTAATGGTCAACCTATAGGTCCCAGCCGCGGCTGTGCCTGTGGCGACAGTCAAGGTTGACGATCCCGAACTGCCAATGGAGGTTGGACTAAAGCTGGCGGTTGCTCCCGATGGCACTCCACCCACACTCAGGGCTACGTTTCCGTTGAAGCCGCTGAGCGCGCTCACGGTTGCGGTATAGCGGGCGCTGCTTCCGGGTGTGACTGTCTGTGAACCAGGCGTTGCCCCCAGTGTGAAGTCTGGGGTTCCGCCGCTCGTGCCCGGAGTGAAGTTGCACGCGGTCTCTGAGCCGACTGAGGAAAAAGCCCCCCACCAGTTCAGTTGCGAGACCGTGTTCTGCTCGGTGCGGAACATGAAGTTGCTGCCTACGGCTTGTTCCGCTGCTCCCGGCGCGGTCACAAAAACCGAATACGTATGCGCGGGGATGTTGACGACCATGCGGAAGTGATAGGTCACTCCGGCAGAATACGGAATGACATTGTCAGCGGCGTAGGTCCCAGCGTTGCGCGCATCAATGTCTCCTGAAGGATTGAAGCGGGCGAGCGCGGCAAAGCCGGTGTAAGCGGTTTGCGCTCCATTGGAGAGACCGACAACAGCGTTGGCCGGCGAGACCGAGACGCTGGCATCAAACTGCACAGCAAATGTGCCGGTCTGATTGGCAAAGAGGGTGTTCTGCCAGGCGCCGCCCGCGGTTGCGGTCACGCAACTCGGCGCCACCGGATTTACTATCAGCGTGACCATGGCCGAGTGTGTCAGGCTGCCGCTGGCTCCCGTAATGGTCAGCGTGTAACTCCCCGCCGCCGTCGAACTGCTAGTCGAGACAGTCAGCGTTGAAGACCCTGAACCGCTCACGGAGGATGGACTAAACGAGGCAGTGGTGCCTGCAGGTAATCCGTTGACGCTGAGCCCCACGCTGCCGCTGAACCCGTTGGTGGCGCCTACGGCCGCCGTATAGCTGGTGACGTTGCCCGCGGTCACTGTCCGCGAACCTGGCGTCGCCGATAAAGTGAAGTCGGACGCCGGACTCCCAAGAGTGAAGTTGCAAACGGTCGCTGAACCTGCCGAGGCAAAGAGGCCCCAGTTGTCGAGACTGGTCACCGCGTTCTGCTCGGTGCGGAAGGCGAAGTTCGACGCCAGTGTCTGCTCGCTCCCGCCCGGCGCGGTTACAAAGACAGAATAGGTGTGCGCCGGCACGTTGATGACCTCGCGGAAGTGGTAGGTGGTACCGCCGGAATACGACATAGGCGTGGTCGCTGCGTATACCCCGCCGTTGCGCGCCTGAATGCCGGAGGCGTTAAACGCCACCAGCGCGGCAAAGCCGGTGTACGCTGTCTGCGCGCCTTGGGAGAGTGCGATCACGCTATTGATGCCCGTGGCCGCAGGCGTGGCATCAAAGGTGACTGTGAAGGTCCCTGTCTGCACTGCGGGCAAGGCTGTGTTCTGCCAGGTCGTACCCGAGGTCAGGCACTGATTTTGTGCCGCGCCGCTGCCCGTGAGCAAAAAGAGCGTGACAATGACGGCGAGAAAACAAGACTGCTGGGGGCGAGCTTTCCGAGCGTTCAATTTCAGTCGCATCGTTGTTCCTTTCGTCCGAAGACGTTGTGGTTTGTTGCCTGCGCTTGTCTGGCTTGTTCTAATTTTCGGGGTCGAACTGATCTTGGGACGCCTTCTCACATAATGATACGTTGGATTGTTAAAGCGTTTTAATATTGCCCGCGAATTTTATACTTGTCATTTCTTTTGTCAAGAAACTTTTTTTGTCTGGAGTTTTTGTCTAAATCGGCAGATGGTGCAGAAAAATGAAGTCTGGAGTACAGGCCCGGAAGGACAACATGAAGACAGCAGTAGTACGTGAAGCTTGTTTCATAAATGTGGTTGTGTCAATTTCATGAATCCAGTGCGCCGGCTTTTTGGAGCTTTTCTTTCATACCCGCCCAACTCAGGCGGGTGGATTCCTCGGGTGTGCCTGCACCGCGCCAGTGGGTTTCTAAACTGATGGCATGGCGGTATCCGTCATTCTTCAGAGCGCGGATTTGCCCTACCCAATCAATAGCGCCGCGTCCGATGCACTCCCATTTGTACTCACCGTTAGAAGATTTGATGACATCTTTGCAGTGGCAATGGCCAATCCGGTCTTTGGGCAAGAGGTTGTAACCACCGGGATAAGGCGTTTCACCGCGCATGGCGGCGTTTCCCGGGTCCCAATTCAACATGAAATAAGGAGACGGAACAGCCTTGAGCGTCTCGGCTGACTCGGCGGCGGTGGCGGTGTTGCAAGCGTGCTCGTTTTCCAGTACCAGAGTGACATTTTTTTTGCCGGCAGTCGTGGCGGCATCGAGGAGCTTCTGGTACATGGCAGCACGATAAGGAAGGGGATCATCGAGGCGCCAGAAGTCGAAGCAGCGAACCCGGTCGGTGTTGAATTCTTTGGCCAGGGCGAGGCTGCGTTCTAAAACCTCATCCTGCTGATCAAAGGTAAAGTCGGCGCCAAACTGGTCGCGCTCGACGCTGAACTTTGATTTGGGCGCATTGGGCCAATCCACCTTGAAGAGCGGGCCGGTGATGGCAATGACGCGCAAATTATTGCTCTGCAGAATGCGGTGGACTTCGGCAATCTCCTTGGCATCGAGATTGACGATGTTCTTGTTCCACAGGGAGCGCAGCTCGACAAATCCCATGCCGAATTCTCGCGAGGCGATCTGGCAGGCGTGAGCGAAATCCTGGGAGAGCTCATCGGTGACGACGGCGAGTTTCATAGACATCTGCAAGCTCCAAGAAAGACAGTTGCAAGGCAGTTACAAGTTACAGGCTCCCGGCTCTCAGTTGCAAGCCGGGGGCGCCAGCTTTAGTTTAATGTGTACTCCGGATAAACATCCTCTACCACCTCAGCCATTAAATGGCTATCATTAGCTCTCAGGCTTCATGAACAACCCATTACAACCCAAAGACGAGCAATTGTTCACACTCACTTGCGACATCATGCAAGATGCTATTGCCTATATGGAGCGGCGAACCGCCGCCGGACGCTACATCCCCAAACATGATGACTGGCCTTCTCTCTCATGGACTGACGATGGGATGCCGGATTTTAGCTTTGCAGAATCCAACTTGCCGAACTACACCGATTCCTTTGGCTTGGGATTGTTTGAGGCTTTCTCAGAAACGAAGGAAGGGATAAAAGGAGAAACTTACAAATGGGACGAGAAACCAGCGTTCCAGGCGTTGTTGGATTATGTTGAATCAGAACCGCAGATCCATAAGCACTTCTTTCCAATAAGCGACGCGGGAAACGGTCGGGGAAAGCTCGGTTTCTTCAAAAGCAGTGTCGAAGTGTTCATTAGCTCTCTCACGGAAGGGTATGTCCATAGATTTGGGTTTACCTTCGACCGAGGCAAGTTCCTGCAGGTGTATTTACCGCGCGAGAACGCCTTGGTTGAAGACCAGCTTGCGATAGAGATTTGGGTCCCCATCCTTCACCTGGCGTTCGGGGCCGATGAAATTGAATTGACGCCCGATGTCTCGGTCAGCCGAATGCCGGAAGATTTTCAACTGGCACGGGCCAGGCTCTTTCGAGGATCTGAAGAAATACAGCATGGAATTGTTCAAGCTGCCACCCACGCCCTCATTTTGAAAGACTACACGCTTCCCAATCTGGGCTATTTGACCAAGTTTGGGTCGTTTCTTAGTCCCTCAAGCCCTATCCTGGAAATCATCAATACTTTCTTTGCAGCCTTAAGAATGCTTATGGAGGCAAAAACCGGCTACGGGCAAATCCTTGTAGTGCCAATCGGCTGGGCTGGTTCTTACGTGGCTTCTCTGCCCGATCTGGAAGGGGTTGCGTTACGCAGATACCCGGCCGACCTCGGAGGAGAATTGGATAGAGCCATACCGGCACTGTCACTGGAACAGTTGAGCGCGGTGGGTGTCCTGTTTTCAAAAATCCTCAAACTGCAGGAACGCTCGGCCGGTCATCGCATGCAATTGGCTATCCGGCGCTTGAATAACTGCTTCTTGCGCGAAGATGCGGAGGACGCGATTCTTGATGCAACCATCGCAATGGAGTTACTGCTGTCGGATGGAGATACGCAAGAAATCACGCACAAGCTTGCCCTGAGGATGGCGGCATTATCAAGCACAGTGCCGGATTATAAGCATGAGCCCGCTGCTGTGTTCAAGAATGTGAAAGCGCTATATCGTTTTCGTTCCGCCGTTGTGCAAGGCAACCAGGAAAAAGCCAAAGAAGCCAGGGAAATCAAGCTGGACGACGGTACGATCATTCCTACAATCAAACTTGCTACAGATTATCTGGGCATGGCAGTTCGCGCGATTGCCCAACAACCTGAGTATTTCACGCCCCACAATATTGACGAGAAACTGCTGCTCAAGTTCATACCACCGCCGGAATTTGAATGAACTGAGATTTATCTTTCACTTTCGAGTTTCTTATTCCCTAATCTCAATTTTGTCATCCCGAGCGTAGCCGCGCTTCGCGGCGGAGTCGAGGGATCTAGGTTTTTCTCAGACTTCTCAATCCTGCTGCCGCCGAATTCCAATTCCCGAACTCAGGTGATACTGCCGGCTGTCAGTTCCCCGTTTTTCTGAGTACCGAGTACTGGGTACTGTTCTTTTAAACTTTCAAGGCTCCCACTTTTTCCAGTTGCTGCTTCATTCCGGCCCAGCTCTGGCGGCTCGATTCCTCCGGCGTGCCAGCGCCGTGCCAGTGGGTCTCAAGGCTGACGGCATGGCGATAACCATCATTCTTCAGCGCGCGGAACTGGCCAACCCAATCAATGATGCCCCGCCCCATGGCCTCCCATTTGTATTGGCCGTCGGCTCCTTTGACTGCGTCTTTGCAGTGGCAATGGGCAATGCGATCTTTGGGCAAGAGATTATAGCCATCGGGATAGGGCACTTCATCGTGCGTAGCCGCATTGCCCGGGTCCCAGTTCAACATGAAATGAGCGGACTGCACCGCCGCCAGCAACTTCGCTGATTCGGCGCCGGTGGCGGTGTTGCATGAAGGCTCGTTTTCGAACATCAGGATTACGTCCTTCTTCCCTGCTTTGTTCGCGGCTTCGAGCAGCGTCTGATTCATGGCAGCGCGATAAGGAGTTTGGTCTTCAATGCGCCAAAAATCAAAACAGCGCACGCGGTCGGTCTTGAATTCCTTGGCCAGTGCGAGGCTGCGCTCCAGGACATCATCCTGCTGGTCGAAGGTAAAGTCCGCGTTGAACTGGTCATGCTTCTTTTTCGGGTCGGGGTTCGGGCTGTACTTGGATTTGGGCGCACCTGGCCAATCGGTTTTAAACAGCGGGCTGGCGATATCGGTGACCCGCAGTTTGTTCTTCTCCAGGATGCGGCGGGCCTCAGCGACCTCTTTGGCATCGAGATTCACAATGTTCTTGTTCCACATGCCGCGCAACTCAATCCATTGCATGCCGAATTCCTTCGACGCAACCTCGCACACATGGCCGAAATCCTGGCCGATCTCGTCGTTAATGACAGAGATTCGAAACGGCGAGAGCAGCGGACCCGATGCTGCATAAGCGGGAATTGATGGGAGAGCCGTTGCTGCGGCGGCAAAACCTAAGCTGGCAAGAAAATCACGACGGGAAAGACGAAACGACATAGAAGATCCTCCTGGACGCTGAACATTGTAAACCCAACGGCCAGTTGCAAGTGTGGTAACTCAATTTTGTGGGGCACCTGAAGGGCGAACAACCCCAAAGGGGTGACGTATTATAGCCCAGCGCTTCAGCGCTGGGGTGTTGGTGGGAAAATAAGCTCAGTCCCGTAAGAGACGACGCCGTTCTTTAACCCCGTGAAGATCAAATTCATTATCTCGGGGATTTATGAAACGCGCTCGTATGATGGGCCTCATGCCCAAAAGTCAACGGGAACTTTGTGCAGAGGCCCATCCTAAGCTTGTAGATCAAGAAATACTCAGAAATCAGTCAGACCAGGCAAGATAACCCGGGACAATGATTCCCACCAGAGGAACGATCAGCAAAATGCCCCACCAACTGGGCTTGCCGCGGGCCTCGGCTACTGCCATCCAAACAATGATGAAGATGACAATGTTTACCAGAGGAATCAAACAGAGAAGTATCCACCAGATGGGTTTCTTGGCAATGTTCAGCAGCAGGATGCTGTTTATAATCGGAATCCACGCCATCCAGGCATTTTCCGTATGCGTCTTTTTGGCGATGGTCTGAAGAGCCAATGACAGGTACACATAGAACGCCAAGCCTATGAGGGCGAACACCAGCAGAACACCACCCGCAAGCATAGTCTGCCCCGCTGTAGGTCCCTCATCCGAAGATTGGGCCAGGAGCGCACCTGCAGGAAGCAGTACCGCAACTAAAGTCAAAACAGCCATACCCAGCCACATCAAACCACCACTTGCTCGTATTTTCATTCGAGTTCCTCCTCGGGAATTCTGATTTTGAAATTCTGGGCAGCCGACGGGGATGAGTATGCCCTCGTCAAACGACACAAATGAAACAAATACGAGCGCAGTTTTGTATTTCGGCTACTTACCTGCGCACTGTAGTCGAACCAACCGAGGATGTCAACGCAGTTTTGAGTTTTCGATTGTCACAGCAAAAATTGGGCCCCTCTTGGGCAACAAGGCACAGCGGTTGCGTCCGCGCAGGTTTCAGGATATTGTTGCCGTTCGCTATTTCTCATTCGTTCGCGAACGGCAATGCACGAGTGCATTTGTGTCTCTCACAACCACAATGAAGATGCGCGGAGAAAATACCGGCGAAAACATGTGCGCCATTTACGTAGACATGGGCACTACGAATACGCGGGGCTGGCTCATGTGTGGCAGCGAAGTTATTGCCCGGGGTAGCAAACCCGTGGGCGTGCGCGATACTGCGCGCGATGGATCGAAGAAGCGGATCCATGACGGGCTGCGCGAGATGATTGAGGCCCTGCGCGCCCAGGTCAAGACTACGTCAAAGACTACTTTAAAGGCTGTTTCCAAAACCGCTGTTACCAAATTGAGCGCCCCAGCGTGCATTGCCGCTACCGGAATGATCAGCTCTCCGCTCGGACTTGCGGAAGTGCCGCACGTAGGGGCACCCGCCGGAATGGTAGAGATCGCTGCAGCTTCAAAGTGGTTTCAATTTCCCGAAGTAACCGATCTTCCTGTGTTGCTTGTCCCCGGAGTGCGCTCAGGGCCGGCGCACGCAGGCTTCGCTCCCGATTCGATTCATACCGCGGATGTAATGCGTGGAGAGGAAACCCTGTGCACGGGATTGAGCGCGTTAGGTTACGTTGAGCCCTCAGCGGTGGTGCTGAACCTGGGATCACACTGGAAGGCAATACAACTGGACGCCGAAGGACGCATCGCATCCAGCATCACCTCCCTTTCGGGCGAACTCATTCACGCCGCCCAGACGCAGACCATCCTCGCCAGTTCGGTGCCTCAGGAACGTGTGACCAGGATCTCGGAGCCGTGGAAAGCGGCCGGCATGAGAGAGCAGCGCCGCTCAGGTCTGGCGCGTGCATTGTTCTCGGTCCGTCTGCTGGGACTTGCCAGCCAAGGCACGCCGGAAGACAGGCTCTCGTTCTTGATTGGGGCTTTTATTGCGTCCGATATGGATGCGCTCATCTCCCGCCGTGTGTTATCGCACGATACCCCGGTTGTGATTGTTGGAAGTGCAGCATTGTCGGAAGCCTGGCGCAGCGCTCTCGCCGCAATGTCAGTCTCCGCAACCGTGCTTTCTGTCCCCGAAACCGAAGACGCATTGCTGACCGGGTTAAGATGCACCCTGGAAAAATGCTTAATTACGAAGGACACAAAGAAATCTTTCACCACGGAGGCACAGAGACACAGAGGAAAACTTAAAAGGTCCGCGAAAAAGGCAAAAAAGAAGTCCTGAAAAAGAAAGAAAAAGAAATTAATGATATGAGCAGCCAGAGCCTGGGTGAAACCGTAACTACAACTTCTGTTGCTGAGAGTGCGCGTCGGCGCATTGCGCGCCGGCTGCTTCCCTATCTCTTCTTCCTCTATATCATTGCTTACCTTGACCGCGTCAACCTCAGCTATGCCTCTCTGGAGATGAGTGGCGCCTTGGGTTTCACCGCTGAAATCATAGGGTTTGGCGCAGGCATCTTCTTCATAGGCTATTTCCTGCTGGAGATCCCAGGCGCCATCCTGGTAGAGCGCTGGAGCGCCCGCGCCTGGATTGCGCGCATCATGATCTCCTGGGGCATCGTTGCCATGTTGACCGGCTTCGTGCATACAGCGCATCAGTTTTACACCATACGCTTTCTCCTGGGAGCATCAGAGGCCGGGTTCTTTCCGGGGATCGTCGTCTATCTTAGCCATTGGTTTCGTTACGAAGACCGCGCCAAAGCGATGGCCATGTTCATGGCGGCGCAGTCCATCTCTAACATTATCGGCTCGCCTGTTTCCGGATTGCTGCTCGGCATCAACTGGCTGGGCCTGGCAGGCTGGCGTTGGTTGTTCATCCTGGAAGGGATACCGGCAGTCCTGTTCGGCATAGTCACTATCTTCTATCTCACGGATCGGCCCCATCAGGCGAAATGGCTGCTCGAAGACGAGAAACAATGGATTTCAACGGAGCTGGAGCAAGAGAAGAAGGCGAAAGAAACAGTACGTTCCTACAGCGTTTGGGATGCTCTGCGGCAACCGGAGGTAATCCTCCTGTCGCTGGCCTTGTTTTTTATGGCGGGTGCAGTTTATGGTTTTAACTTCTGGTTGCCGACGATCATCAAGAAGCTCTCCGGACACTCCAATCTGTTTGTAACCACGGTAAGCGCTCTTCCCTACTGCATTGGGCTCATCGCCACACTGCTGGTCGGTTGGTCATCCGACCGCACCAAGGAACGCCGCTGGCATGCTGCACTATGCATGATCATTGCTAGTCTTGGGCTGGGATTGAGCGTGATATCGCACAGGACAGATTTGGCGGTACTGATGTTTTGTCTGGCCGCGGTCGGCATGTATGGTTATCTGTCAGCATTTTGGTCGCTGCCCTCCAGCTTTCTGACGGGAACCGCGGCAGCCGCTTCCATTGGACTGATTAACTCCGTCGGCAATCTGGGCGGCTTTTTCGGTCCATACGCCGTGGGATACATAAGCAAAAAAACGCATGGTTTTACCACAGGCGTGCTTTGCCTTTCCGCGTCGGCTTTGATGGCGGGCGTGTTGGTGTTGTTGCTGCGCAGGTCGAAACCAGAAGCCAAGACTTAGCCAGGACTTAGAAGTTAAATGGACTCTGCTAACATCACGTCCTGAATACAACGATTCTGGTTTCGTCACCAAGGTCCAGGCCCGAAGGGCCGGCTAGGTAACCCAGGGCATAACCTGGCTTATTCATGAGGTACTCGATGATGACAGCAAAACGACACACCAGCGCCGGAGGCGCGGCGGAGAATTTAGCCCAGCCCGAAGGGCTGGGGTAGCTTAAAAAGAAACCCGAGCCCCGGAGGGGCGACACGTTAGGATGTCAGAAAATCCAAACTGAAAATGGCTTTGGAAGCGGTTGCGGAAAACTTTGGGTGTCAGAAGATGATTTGATATCAATCTGGTACCAAATTATTGTTTTTTGAGAAACTGTCGCTCATAATTTTCCAGAGAGCATTGTGTAGAACACGAGCGCCAAGGCGTAGCGATGAACTATAGCGATTCCATAAATTACCGTATCTACTACCGTGGAAGATCGGGCCTTTTCAGCCCGCCCCGGCGTACCGTGGAGCCAGCGTTGAGGTCCAAAACAAACGGGCTTCAGCCCCGGCGCCGCTCAGATACACCGATGCTGGAATTGCTTTAGAATCTCGACACTCGCCAGCTAGTGTCGTGTTATTTGCTGTTATATCTTTTTGAATGAAGGACTTAAGACCTGTGTTGACTGTTGAGCAAGTGGGTATCACCTGAACCCAGAAAACAGAAGGCGATTGATCTTTTCGGAGGATAGGGGTTTATGAAATTTCGCAGTGCGGCATGGTTTGGTCCAGCCGATAGAGACGGATTTATCCATCGCAGTTGGATGAAGAACCAGGGGTTGCCCGACCACCTGTTCGATGGGCGTCCGGTGATCGGCATTTGCAACACCTGGTCGGAGCTGACGCCATGCAACGCCCACTTCCGCAAGGTCGCCGACCATGTGAAACGCGGCGTCTACGAAGCCGGCGGCTTCCCGCTCGAGTTTCCCGTGATGTCGCTGGGCGAGACCCTGATGCGCCCCACCACCATGCTCTTCCGCAATCTGGTCAGCATGGATGTGGAGGAATCTATCCGCGCCAACCCCTTGGACGGAGTTGTGCTGCTCGCCGGTTGTGATAAAACCACGCCCGCGCTTCTTATGGGCGCTGCCAGTTGCGATCTGCCTGCGCTTATGCTCTCGGGCGGCCCCATGCTCAACGGCAAATTCCGCGGACGCGATATTGGCTCCGGAACTGACGTCTGGAAATTCAGCGAAGATGTCCGCTCGGGCGCGATGAGCATGTGCGAATTCATGGATGCCGAAGTCTGCATGAGCCGCTCCGCCGGACATTGCATGACCATGGGAACCGCATCCACCATGGCATGCATCGTTGAAGCACTGGGCATTGGGTTGCCTTCGAATGCAGCCATTCCCGCGGTTGATTCGCGCCGCTACGCTCTTGCCCACATGGCGGGGCAGCGCATTGTCGCCATGGTGCATGAAGACCTGAAGATGTCGAAGATTCTAACCCGCAAGGCCTTCGAAAACGCCATTCGCGCCGTGGGAGCAATTGGCGGCTCGACCAATGGGGTAATTCACCTGCTGGCCATCGCCGGACGCATGGGCGTCAACCTCTCTTTGGAAGACTGGGATACTCTGGGGCGCGATGTTCCCTGCCTGGTAAACCTCATGCCTTCGGGCAAATATCTGATGGAAGACTTTTACTATGCCGGGGGATTGCCCGCAGTCATTCGTGAGTTGGGCAAGCTTATCCATGGCGACGCCCTCACGGTGAACGGAAAAACTATGGGCGAAAACGTGGCTGATGCGCCCTGCTACAACCGTGACGTAATCAAACCTTTAGATGAACCCTTCAAGCAAAACGGCGGGCTTGCGGTTGTGCGCGGCAATCTCTCGCCGAACGGCGCAGTCATCAAACCCTCGGCCGCCACGCCCGGGCTGATGAAACATCGCGGCCGCGCCGTTGTTTTTGAAAACATAGACGACTTCCACGCTCGCATTAACGATGATTCGCTCGACATTGACCCAAGCTGCGTCATGGTGCTCAAGAATTGCGGCCCGCGAGGATATCCAGGAATGCCCGAAACGGGAAATATGCCTCTGCCTCCAAAGATATTGAAGCAAGGCGTTACCGACATGGTCCGCATCTCGGACGCCCGCATGAGTGGCACTGCTTACGGGACCGTGGTTCTGCACGTCTCGCCGGAAGCAGCCGCAGGTGGCGTGCTCGCGCTTGTCCAGAATGGCGACATGATCGAGCTTGATGTCGCTGCCCGCCGTCTTCATCTCGACGTTCCCGAACCGGAAATTGCACGCCGTCGCGCCGCCTGGAAGCCGCCGCAACCGCTCTTCGAGCGCGGATACTACCAGCTCTACCAGCAGCACGTCCTGCAAGCCGACCGCGGCGCCGACCTGGATTTCCTGGTAGGCAAAAGCGGCGCGGAGATACCGAAAGAGTGCCATTGAACGCCCCTTCGCGACATCGAGAAAATTGATGCCCAGTTCCAGTGCAGGCGTCCTAATCGCCTTGTCTTCGTAATCTTATCTTCCATGGTATTTGTAATTGACTATATATAAGAAAAGCAATATACTCGCTGGCATGACGGACCTGGGGCGATTCAAAGCTGAATTCTTCAAGGCGCTGGCCCACCCTCTTCGCATCGCCGTGCTGGATGCGCTCCGCGGGGGCGAACTGGGAGTGAATGACCTGTGCGCCCTGCTGAAGGTGGAGCAGAGCACGCTCTCGCAACAGCTCGCGGTCTTGCGCAATAAAAATATCGTGGTTGGACGCAAAGAAGGCCTCAACGTCTATTACTCGGTCCGCGACAAAACTGTATTCAAACTTCTGGATGTCGCAAAGCAGATCTTCAACAACCAGTTGATCAGCGTGCAAGACATGCTTTCGCAAATGGCTGCTCCGGTTGCAGGCGGACGATGAAATTTTTGTATGAAGTTGAATTTTAGCGAGTGGTTGCCAAAATCTGTTTTGCTGTTGCGGAAATATACCGCAAAACAGTTCCTGTCTGACTTGGTTGCCGGAATCACGGTAGGGCTGGTTGCTCTGCCGCTGGCCATGGCGTTCGCTATCGCTTCTGGTGTGCCGCCGCAGGCAGGCCTCTATTGTGCCATCGTGGCTGGCTTCTTAATCTCCGCATTGGGCGGCTCGAAAACGCAGATCGGCGGTCCCACAGGCGCCTTTGTCGTAGTTGTCTTCGGGATTGTGGCCAAGTACGGCATTGACAGCCTCTACATGTGCACGCTGATGGCCGGGATTTTGCTGGTCGTGCTGGGAATCACCGGGTTAGGCACCGCAGTCAAATTTATTCCACGTCCGGTGGTGGTTGGATTCACCAACGGCATCGCAGTCATTATTGCCAGCACACAAGTCAAAGATTTCTTTGGATTGAAAATCGACAAAGTCCCCGGAGAATTTTGGGGGCGAGTTGAAGTTTTAGTCAAAAACTTCCACACGCTGCAGCCTGCCGAGACGGCGCTGGCGTGCATTGCGCTTACTGTTATTATCCTTTTCAGCCGTTACGTCAAACGTGTTCCTGGATACATCGTCGCTCTCTTTCTGGGGACAACATTAGTATGGCTGTTCAAATTACCCGTGGAAACGATTGGAACGCGCTTCGGTGGAATTCCCTCGGGCCTGCCTCATCTGGTGATTCCCCACTTCCATATCAATCTGCTGCGGCCGCTGATTTCTCCTGCTATCACGGTTGCGATGCTGGGTGCTATTGAATCTCTGATGTCTGCCGTGGTGTCGGACCGCATGAGCGGCGATAAACATAACCCAAACGTTGAGCTTATCGGACAAGGAATAGCCAATATCTTTTCACCGCTTGTTGGAGGTCTGCCGGCCACAGGCGCTATCGCCCGAACAGCCACAAATATCCGCTCAGGCGCCAAGACCCCGGTCTCAGGAATGATTCACGCTTTGACCTTGCTGGCCATCGTTCTTTTTGCGACTCCTATGGCCAAGTTCATTCCGCTCTCGGTCCTGGCAGCAATCTTATTTGTGGTGTCGTACAACATGGGCGAGTGGCGCGAAATCCCTGAGCTGCTCAAGCTTTCGCGCCTGGATATCGGCACATGGCTGCTCACGTTTGCCCTGACCGTGTTTGCCGATTTAACGGTCGCCGTGGAAGCCGGCATGATTATGGCCGCGCTGGTCTACATAAGAAAGGTCACCACCACGACCAGCATTTCCCAGGTTACCTCGGATTACGTTGAGCGGGGGCGCGCTCATATCCTGCAAGACAAACTTATTCCTCCTTACGTGGCGGTGTTTCGAATCCATGGACCATTTCTGTTTGGGGCAACAGAAAAACTTGATGAGATTGCCAACAAGATTTCTGAGCTGCCGCCGGTGGTCATTTTGCGATTAAGGAACATGACAGCTATTGACGCGACCGGCCTGCAGGCGCTGGAACACTTTGCCGACATGGTGAAGGCATCAGGCCGCGGATTGATCCTTTGTGGTGCCCCCAGCCAGCCCGCCCACCTGATGAAGCAATCCGATTTCGAGGAACATGTAGGAAGCCAAAACATCTGCGCCAACGTTGCCGAAGCTCTGGAGAGGGCCAAGATTGTGTATGAAGAGATACGCCCCACTGCGCCCTCGGCTGAACAGTGGGGTAGAAGATCCGAAGACGCACCAGTAACAGCGAAATAGATTTGGCCGGATAAGATTAACGTGAGCGCCGGGCAGGACTTTTATTAACAGCCGATCCAAAGGCCTTCCATACGCGCCAATTGCCGGCATACTCCTTTAACATGCGCTCAGGATGAAACTGCAAGCCGACCAGGAACTTTGCCTTGGGATCATAGTAGGCCTCAATCAATCCGTCTTCCGCATAGGCCGTAGGTTTGAAGCGAGAAGCCAGGCGGCGAATGCCCTGATGATGGTAGCTGTTGACCTTTATTGTTTCCTGGCGGTACCACTGCTCTAAAGGCGTGCCGGGTACAATCGTGACGGGATGGCGGTAGCTATCGTAGTGATCGTAATCAATGTGCTTGAGGCGAGATTTCTTTTCCTTTTGGACATCGCCATACAGGGTGCCTCCACAAACCACGTTGACCAGTTGCGATCCCCGGCATATTGCCAGAATGGGAAGATCGTGGCGCAGAGCGTGCTGGACAAGTTGAATCTCGATCTTGTCTTTCAGAGGGTGCGTCTCTTCGGCGAATTTGCGGTTCGCTTTGCCACCCTTATAATCGGCGGGGTCAATGTCCTCTCCCTCGACCAGTAAGAGGCCGTTCATCTCTTCAATATAGTCAGGCAGACAGGCCAGCGTGCCTTTGACCACAGGCACCATCACTGGCCGTATCCCCAGCCGAATGAGAAGCTCAAGATGATATTCACCCAGGAAATCTATGTATTTGTTTTTGCGAATCTCACGGCGGGTAACAGCGAGAACAACCGGACGCCTGGTTTTCCGAGGGCCAACGTTCATAGCGTCAGCGCCTGTAGGGCCTCGATGAGCCGGCTATCTTTCTCGCGGCCTTGCGAGGCGACGCGGATATGAAAGTTATCCATGCCCACTTTGTTGGAGCAATCACGCACGTAGATTTGATGCTCCTGCAGCAAGCGCGCCTGTAACTCGGTGGCCGTCATGCCGGTCTTGATCTTGAACAGCACGAAATTGGCGCCTGTGGGGTAGATGTCGAGTCCCGGGATCGCCTGCAAAGCGTTGTAAAGCCAGCGAACATCACCGATCAGGCGCTTGCGGGCCTCGTGATACTCGGCATCGGTAGAAGGCAAGAGAGATAAAAAATACTGCGCCAGGGTGTTCAGGTTCCACGTAGGGATCAACCGGCGCAGACGATTGAGAAGATAAAGATTCTGACTGTAGCAGTAACCCAAACGCAACCCTGGCACTCCACAATGTTTGCTCATGCTACGCACGATCAGCAAGTTTGAAAATTGGCCGGCCACCTGGAGAAGACTGGGAATGGGGTCTCCGGCGAAGTCAATAAAAGATTCGTCCACGATCACCAGTTCCAAATCTTTGGTGCGATGCAGAAAATCCACCATCTCTTCCAGAGAGATAAGCTGGCCCGTCGGGTTGCCTGGATTAATGACAAGAAGCGCCTTTAGACTCCGCCGGCGCACCCAGGCGAGATAATCCGTCAGGTGAAGTTGGTAACGTTGCCCAGGATCCAGGAAATAAAGTTCGGCGTCACGCTGGTCTCTTACCTTCTCTATGTACTCGCCAAAAGTTGGGACAGGCACTGCGATACGATCAATCAGGCTGGTGTTGATATCCACGATCAGCTCCGTCGCACCGTTGCCGATGATCAGGTTCTCAGGACTGACGTGCAAAACTGCAGCCAGGTTCTGCTGCGCCATAAACGGATTACTCGACGGATAAGACTTGATCAGGTTAGGCAGATTTTCCTGCAATTCACGCAGCATTTCAGTCGTAGGGTAATAAGGGTTGGCGATAAAACAAAAATCTATGATGTCCTTGGCTTTTTCGTAGCCTACAAGATCGGCGAGCGAGGGAGAGTGGGAGGTCTCGTAAAAAAGATGCCTCCTTAACTCAGTTGTGGAAGGCGTGGGAGGTGCAGTCTTCATCGCAATACCTCAAATTTTGAGTTTAGCGATTTTGCAGATTTCTTGCACGTGGATGGATGCTGCGAATTTTTCAGCAGCAGCATTGAGTCGCTGACCCGAAGGACTGCTGTGCTCTACGTGTAGGGATAGAAGATAAAGAACAACAGCGACAACGCAGCCAGCACCCACAAGCCAGGCTTGACCTCACGGGCGCGGCCTGCAACCAGCTTGCAGAACGGATACAGAACGAATCCAGCGGTAATGCCCACCCCAATGTTATAGGTGAAGCTCATCAGCGCGACCACGGCGAAGGCCGGGATCAGCTCGGTGAAGTCATCGAAGTTAATTTTTGTGATGGGCGCAAGCATGAGCAATCCCACCACGATCAACGCCGGGCCATAGGCTTGCGGTGGAACTGCCCCTACAAAAGGCGCGAAGAACAAGGCGGCCACAAAGCAAAGTGCGGTGACTACACTGGTGAATCCGGTGCGGCCCCCGGCTTCAATGCCGGTAGCGGATTCAATATAAGCGCCCGCAGTCGTCGTACCAACGAGCGCGGCGAAGCTGGTGGAAAGCGCATCGGTCAGCATAGGGCGCTCAATCTGCGGCAGGTTGCCAGAGGAGTCCAGAAATCCCGCGCGGGCGGAGACGCCGATCAATGTGCCCATGGTATCCACGAACGCCATGATGAAGATGGTGAGCACGATTGGGAAGAATCCCCAGGTCAACGCATTATGAAAATCGAGCTTGCAGAGAATTGGCGAAAGGCTGGGTGGCATGCTCAACCAGGCTTTTGGCCGCGAAGCGACGCCAGTGGCAACGGCCAGAAACGTGGTGGCCAGAATGCCAACCAGAATGGCGCCAGGAAAGCGGCGAATCATCAGCACCGCGATCAACAGGAAACCGAAGATCGCCACCAGCACGGGCGCCGCGGTGAGGTGTCCGGTGCGCACGGGCGCGCCCGCGCTGCCGAGCATCACGATGCCGGTTTGGTTGAGTCCAATAAAGGTCAGGAACAGCCCGATCCCGACTGCGAAGCTGTAGCGCAGTCCGGAAGGAACGGCATCCACCAGCCGCTGCCGCAGACGAAAGATAGTCAGCAGAAAAAACAACACGCCGCCCAGGAAAACGGCGGCGAGGGCCGCCTGCCATTTGTAATGGAGGGCCAGCACCACAGTGTAAGCAATGAAGGCGTTCTCGCCCATGTAGGGCGCAACTGCAAACGGCCGGTTGGCGTAAATCCCCATCAGCAGCGTGCCAAAGATGGCGGTGATGATGGTGGCCACCATAGAGGCTTCCGCGGGAATGCCAGCGGTCTTGAGAATTGCCGGATTCACCACAATGATGTACGCCATGGTTGCGAAAGTTGTCATGCCGGCAATGGTCTCGCGGGCCAGCGTAGTTCCGGCACGATCGAATCCAAAATATTTGCGGATGGCGTTCAGCGGACTAGCCAAATCATTTCACCGTGATCGTTTTCATGATTGAGGCAAACTTTAATCTCTCTCTGCTTTAATGTCCAGCCGGTCATGGGCCGGCCTTTTTAAATAAATGTGCGACTCGCCGCGCCGGTCTAGATCATAATGCTTTGCATCGCCGCAACCAATGCCAGATTGAAACGAGTACCATTTTGATAATTCCCTCTCGACAATTTAGCTGGCGTGATAATGTTCTTCCCTCGGTTTGACCTATAATTGCCTTCCCATTCATTTGTACAAAACAATGTGACTCACAGTAAAAGGAAACCGATGAAGAGATCTAAACTTTTCTCGAAAGCTCGCGGCCAGTTTGTTGGCCTGATTAGTGTGATTGTCAGCCTGGGAGGCATTGCCTTGGGACAGATGCCATTGCTGTGTCCTTTGCCGGGAACGGGCAATACCAGCAAACCAGGGCAATGTAGTGAACTTATTACTGCCCCTGCTGATCCTGAGCACTTTGTGTTCATTGCCGCGGGAGATAACCGGCCGGCGAAGTGGTGCTATCCACAGTCGCATGTGCCCAAGAAAATATTCGCCGCTGGGGCGAAGGTCAAACCTGCTTTCGTGGTGTGGACGGGCGATAGTATTTCCGGGAAAATCTTCAGCGACTCCGCCGCCGAAGAGCAGCGCGTACAGGATGAATACACAGAGTTTCTTTCTCTTGCAAAAACTGCCGGCGTTCCCGTCTTCAACGCGCCCGGCAACCATGAGATGGATAGTTGCGCAAATAAACCTTTGCCGGTAATGATGAATCTCTACAAAGAATCCATGGGGATCCCCTATGGAGCGTTCAATTATGGAAATTCGCGGTTCATTGCATTGAACAGCGAGGAGCCTGCTCCTTCCTCATCTGGAGCTGAGACGTTGACATTGGATGACAAATCCGACTCTGTAGGCTATATAGGCCCTGAGCAACTTCAAATCTTAGAAAACGATCTGAAGGCCAACACCGAGAAAGAACACATCTTTGTCTTCATGCATCACCCGATCAAACCGGCAAAGAAGAAAGACGGTCTAAGCAACGCAGCAGAGCTGGAGAGATTGTTCAATAAATATCCCAATGTCTCGTATGTATTTGCCGGGCACGAGCACATGTTTTACAACCCGCAAACGGCAACAAAGCCGCAGACCGGCCCTTATTATCTGGTCACAGGAGGGGCAGGAGCGCCGCTCAAAGATCTTCCTGGAGGCTTCTATCATTACCTTGTGTTTACCGTGAACGGGAAGAACGTCTCATTCAAACTAATAAAAGTTTCACCTAAAGCCAGCCTGGCAAAACAGAAGTGCTCGAAGCCGGCCTGCACGTTTTGAAGACCCGGGATTTAAAAATTCCGCAGTCATTGAGTTTTTTCAAAACCATCGTTTAAACCTTTTGCTTTGACACGAGGAGCCGAATTCCTGTAAACGCTTACAGACAATTCTTATAACGCTGCTGGCGTTATTCAATCAGGGCGACTCAAATTCAAACAAGGAGACGTAACCACGATGACTTGGAAAAAACCACAATTCGAAGAAATTCTGTTGAACTGTGAAATCAACTCCTACTCGCCTGCCGAGCTATGAACTGGCGCTGTGCAGGTTAAAAATTCTTAGGTCCGCCTAACAGGAGAGGTCCTTCCGCACAGGAAGTGCACTTACCGGAGCTGCCTTCTAACCTTCTTGCCTGTCACTGCGTTCGTCGGGGAGCGCCGTAGAGCTGCAACATAAAATTCGGTTGTACCGGACAGCTCTGCGAAATGTCTTGAGCGATTCAATGCACGAGAGCGGAACAGATTGAACCAAGCCTACAACCGTACTGATCCATTCAAGGAGGATTAGCAATGCCCAGGCGCAAATTCTTGCTACCTGTAATGGTTGTACTTACTCTGCTGCTATGTTCACAATTTCCTATTAGAATCCGGGCTTATCAGGATGTTACCCCAGCGGCTGCGCCAGCGAAAACCGATTGGCTGCAGTTCGCACTTACGCCCGATAAAACTGCCAACAACACAGCAGAGAACACGCTCAACACATCCAATGTTTCTGGTCTGCAACTGCTCTTCAACGTAGCGCTTCCCGCTGCTGACAATCCCGATGGCGCTCCCGTACTGCTGACGAATGTCAATACCCCCAGTGGAGTCAGAGACCTCGTTTTCGTACAAGGTCAGCACGGACATCTGTCGGCGTTTGACGCCAACAACGGTGCAGTCATCTGGACGAAGACTTTTGGTACAGGTGGTACCAACAACAGCGCGCCGGCCATCGATCCGAACCGGAGGTTCGTCTACGTTGACACAAACGACGGGTTCTTCCACAAGTTAAATGTAGGGGATGGCAGTGAGGTAATGGGAGGAGGGTGGCCTGAGCCTCATGGAGGTGGCAAGGGTGGCTCTGAACTCACCATCGCCACGGCGGCCAACGGACACACATATCTTTACGGCTCCAATCATGGCAACGGCCACATCACCACGATTGATGTGAATACTGGCACTCAGCACGTGTTTAACGCGTCTTGCTCGCAATTTGCCGATATCCAGAATCCGGGCGGATGCACCAGCACAGGAGCGCGTCCGTGGGCCCGCGGAAATCCATTCATCCCGGCTCTGGACAGGTTCTTCTTCATGACCGGCAACAACAATGGGGCCGCATGGAACGGATGCACGATGTGGAAAGAGAGCTGGCTGGCTCTTCCCGCAGACGGAAGCACTCGCCTGGCAAGCGGTTGCGGCTTCCCGGCAGATAGCTGGACGGGTACGGATGTTGCCACGACCGTCGCCCGCGACCAGGATGTTGGCGCCGGTGGACTGACGCCGCTGCCAACGGGTTTGAGCAGCAAGTTCCCGCATCTGGGCGTGAATCCGGGCAAGGATGCCAGAATTCGTATCCTGAACCTCGACAACCTCAGCGGGCTGGGCGGCCCCGGCCATCAGGGCGGCTCGATTGTGCAGCTGGCCTATCCGATGGGGAGCCTGATGCGCGCGCAAAGCGCAGTGTGGACCGATCCGGCGGGTCACGTTTGGGTGTTCGTTACCGGCAACTCCGGCACGCACGGGTTCACGGCGGATGTGGACCCAGCCGGCAATCCTAGTCTGAACAATCACTGGAATATTCAAAACGGCTGGACCACCTCAGCGGTCGTGGCCAACGGAGTTCTGTTTACAGCGGCCGATGGCGGAGAACATACTGGTTCGGGTGCGGTCCATCGAGTACAAGCAATCAACCCGACCACAGGCGCGATCTTATGGACCGGCGCAATTGACCTCTTCCATTGGGCCAGCCCAATCGTAGTCAATGGCACTGTGTACATGGCAGATGGAAACTCCGGAGGCTTCGGTGGTCCGGGCGGTCACTTAAGAGCATGGCGTTTGACTGGCGTCGTCAACAATCCAGACTTCTCCATCGCTGCGACTCCGTCTTCCGAGACCGTCAACCAAGGCAGCAGTGCGGCCTACAACGTCACCGTAGGCTCAATCAATAGCTTTACCGGCAGTGTTAACTTGGGAATCAGCGGCTTGCCAACAGGCGCAACCGCAACTCTCAGCACGAATCCAATCACTGGTGGATCGGGTTCTTCCACGCTGACAGTTAACACCTCGAACACGACTCCAGCGGGAACTTACACGCTGACGGTAAGCGGAAACAGCACCAGTCCGAGCCTCAGTCATAGCACAACTGTGACCTTGATGGTGAATGGACCGCCTCCACCACCGGACTTCACGCTAACAGCCTCACCTGCCTCGCAGACAGTAACCGCGGGCGGCGGCACTACCTATACGGCAACGGTCGGTGCACTGAATGGCTTCACTGGAGCTGTTGCGCTCTCGGTAAGTGGACAGCCTGCAGGAGCTGCTGCCAGCCTCACTCCCACTTCGCTAACCGGCTCGGGGACTTCCACACTGAGTGTAACCACGAGTGGCATGACTCCGACGGGGACTTCCACGCTGACCATTACGGGAACAAGTGGCTCGCTTACCCATACCGCCACGGGGACATTGATCGTCAGTACTCTGCCACCCTGTGTAACGGCAAGCGCGACCCACGGATGGGTGAATACCGCATTCGCAACCCAGACGGGAACGTTTACCACCACGTTTGACGCCGCGCCTTCCCTTAGCCACATGAACAGCGTGGTCGGAATCTCGCATGGGGCTGGGACTGCCTATAGCGCATTCGCCGACCTCGTGGCCTTTAACGGCACCATGGGTGTGATTCTGGCGCGTGACGGTGGAGGTTATGCCGGGCCCACACCGGCCATCCCGTATTCAGGCGGAAATACGTATCACTTCCGTCTGGTGGTCAATGTCCCGGCGCATACCTACTCCATCTTTGTAACTCCGCCGGGAGGATCGGAGTTGACCATCGGCAGCAATTTTCACTTCCGCACCGAACAGAACACGGTGACCAGCCTCGATAATCTTGGAGTCTTTGTAGGCGCTACGTCGGGCACGCTCCAGGTATGCAACTTCACGGTGCAGTAAAACACGCTGTGAACTTTTAGTTTGGAAATTGGCGGGCATCGGGAAACCGGTGCCCGCTTTTGTTCCCAGAGCATTTTCAGAACTGGTGTATCCATTTTTGGTGCGAGTAAAGAGCTTGCGGAAAACTCCTCGTGACAGAAGACATGTATCAGAGCCCGACTTCAGTCGGCCCGTAAAACTTACAATATTCCGGGCTTTAGCCCCTGCGTCGTCCAAAAATCTAAAACCGCTTAGTCTTTGTGTTCGCTCTTAATATCAAGGTCTAACTTCACCATTGAGGATGGTGGGCCCCCGGCGGAGGACCAACGATTAATAATTGCAAACCCAAGGGCCATCCAAACACTCCTAATCAGAGCCTCGGCAACCATGCGGGGTTGGGCGTTAGTTGGGTGTAAGAAATAAATATCGACAAGTGGAATTGCATAAATCAGGATGAATACGCACAAGTAGACCACTAATCTGGGGAAAAAGCGCGAAGGAATTTGGAATTTCGGGGCGTCCGCAGCTCGATGACGACGAACGCTGGAAATAATAATGAAGATGCCAGAAGTCAGGATAATACCTGCGAAGATCGCAAATGCAACATCCGGCCAACCAAAATTTCGGCCAGCTTCAAGCCAGACGAGGCCCAGCATCAAAACCGACTGGATTGCTGCTACTCCAAAGAAATCTACGAATCTCACAGGTTGGGCCTGAGACATAAGTCAGCCTTCGCTCGAAGTATAACTCAATCCAAATCCTTTCCCGGAAGCGAGAGAACAATGCTCTAATGCATTGAACCTTCTCCGGTCCGGACTTTTCCTCTGAACATTCGATATACAAATACAAAATACCCGATAGCCAGTGCCATCCCGAAGCTCCACCAAATCAAACCAATGGCAAGCGAATGCGAGCCTGATGCAGCGTTTGATACTGTGATATTCAAAGCGGGATCTGTCGTGGACGTTAACAGATTGGGGTAAACTCCTGCCGCAGCGCCTACTAACATGAAGACCAGGTAACTACAGGAAGAAAGAAACGCTGCATAATCCGCGCCTTTCCTGCGGAAAAGCAGCATCGCAACCAGGCTGGCAACCACCGCCAGTGGTATCACGAAAAATACGGGATAGCTCTTGTAATTGTCGAGCAATTGGGGACGAATAGAGAGAGTCGCCACCAAACTCACAACAGTCACGACCACCAGCACCGGCCACAGCCATGCTGCCACGCGGCGGGCGCGTAGATTCAGTTCGCCTTCCGTTTTCAGGGCAACATAGTGAGCGCCGTGGATGGTCAGCGCTACCAGGGCGACCATGCCGGCAATGACTGTGTACCAATCCAGGATTCCTGGCTGCGGTCCGACTTGCCAGTCGGTCCAAAGGGGGAGAAAGAAGTATCCATCTTTTTGCAGCGGAACTCCGCGAAGCACATTGCCTAAAGCTGCACCGTAGAAAATCGTGAGCAGCACGCTGGCAATGGCAAAAGAACCATCGAAGAAGCCGCGCCACACCGGAGAATCGAGATGCATGCGAAGCTCAATTCCGATTCCGCGAAAAATCAGGAGCCACAGCACGATCATGAGCGGAAGATAAAAGCCGCTGAATGCCGACGCATAGAGCAGCGGAAAGGCAAAATACAGCGTCCCGCCCCCGGCGAGGAGCCATACTTCATTCCCATCCCATACCGGGCCTATGGTGCGAAGCACAACCTGGCGCTCCTGGTCGGTTTTGGCGATTATCATGTGGAGAACGCCAGCACCCAGATCGAAGCCGTCCAAGACCACGTATGCGGTGATCATGATTGCGACCAGCAAGAACCATGTCAATAACATCGCTTCCTCCCTAGGTCACTGTGATTGGCAGGCCGGAATTCACGCTACTTCCCATATTGGGACCCGGACCGAGAGCAACTTCCCGATGAAAGAGAAAGAGAAAAAGAATCGCCAGCAGGCTGTAAATTCCCATGAATCCCAGCAATGTAAACAGTCCGTTTCCGGCATGAACATATTTTGAGTATCCCTCGGTGGTGCGCATGAGGCCGTAG